>JAKMFM010000244.1 GCA_022425445.1 Planktomarina sp. | reverse complement strand
AAGGCAACAGCTCTTCTTGTTCAGCTTCCAAAATGCGCCCGCCAAAGGCCAATAGAAATTCATCAATCTGACGCGCTGTCATTTTAGAGGCCTGAGCACCAAGTTGGAGCACCGCCCGATCTCCCATCGCGTGCAGATAGGCCGAAAGGTTGCGCAATGGTAGAACAACATCTTCCAAAACCGGAACCGCGCCCTCTGGGTTGGGTTTGGCCACCAATTGCTGAACCCCGCCGCGGGTAAGACGCAGGGTGACCTGCGGATGAGACGGGGCGTCCGCATCCGGTTGGAAATCTTCAAGTCGCAAACCCGGCAGGTCATAAAGGAACCAATCGCGCCGGACCGGCCGTCGCTGGGCGGCGCGCAACAGCTCCTCGCCCAATTCGGCAAGGTCCTCGCGCAGCCAATCGCCACCGCCATCGGCCTCCAGCGTCAAACGGTGGCCCGGCGATTGCAGCATCACCGAAAGCAAGCGCACTGCACCGGCAGAGGTCAATTCGCCCGAAAATGTCAAAAAGGAGGCATTCTGTTGTAAACTGCTCATCGTATCGCCCCAAAGTTAATAAAACCTCTATGACCCGAAAAGTCCTAACAATTGATTAAAGGCGCCCGGCGTACCGATAAAATTGAGCAATAAATTGCGCTGACCAGAGGATGCGCCACGACGCGTCCAAGGAATACTGTGATTGCACCAAAGTTGTTTTGACCTGAGGCAAAAAACATGGATAAACTCCCGGTATCGCGGCCCAAAGGTCCAGGGGCGTGGCCGGTTATTCAACGAATAACACGGAAAATTAAAAATAAGGGTCAGTAATTGGCAGGTGCCAATACTCACAACGAAGGGAAAAGAAATGTCTGATATCAACTATGGCGATCCAAACGCCACGCCCCCAATGGGGCAAGCAATTCCATTGGGATTACAACACGTTTTGGCGATGTTTGCCTCGAATGTGACGCCGTCTATCATCGTAGCCGGGGCTGCCGGTCTAGCCTTTGGGGGCGCAGAGCAGGTCTACCTTATCCAAATGGCGATGCTCTTTGCCGGGGTGGCAACCCTGTTTCAAACTGTTGGCATGGGCCCAATTGGCGCGCGTTTGCCCATTATGCAGGGCACAAGCTTTGCTTTTGTTGGTGTTTTGGCCGGTGTTGCTGCAACCCAAGGATTGAGTGTGGCGCTGACGGCCTGTTTAATTGCTGGCCTTATTCACTTTGCTCTGGGTAGCGTGATTCAGAAATTACGCTTCATGTTCCCACCTTTGGTAACAGGTTTGGTGATATTGGCGATTGGTCTCTACTTAATCCCCGTTGCGATTAAATATGCAGCCGGTGGCGCGGCGGAGTTCCAAATGGCCGCTGAAAGCTTTGGATCATTAAAGCATTGGACTGTGGCCTTGAGCGTGGTGGTCGTCTCTTTGGCATGTAAATTCTTGACCAAAGGCCTGATATCCAATGCAGCGGTTTTGATCGGCCTGATTGCAGGCTACGTTGTCGCCACTTTTGCTGGTATGGTTAGCTTCGGCGGTGTCGCAAAAGCCGCTTGGTTCCAAGTGCCGACTGTCATGCCGTATGGATTCGAATTCAGCATGGGCGCAGTGATCGGTGTCACATTGGTGTCTGTGGTCTCAGCGATCGAAACTGTCGGCGACGCTTCGGCTACAACCAAAGCCGGTGCAGGCCGCGATGCAACCGACGATGAAATCGCCGGCGCGACCTATGCCGATGGTCTGGGTACGGCGGTTGCGGCCGTCTTTGGCGGCTTGCCAAACACATCCTTCAGCCAAAACGTTGGCATTGTTGGCATGACCGGCATTATGTCGCGTCATGTGGTGACAATCGCAGGGACTATTTTGATCATCTGCGGATTGATCCCAAAAATCGGCGCCGTGATCTCCTCGATGCCTTTGCCCGTTCTCGGCGGCGGCGTAATCGTAATGTTCGGAATGGTGGCGGCAGCCGGCATGAATATGTTGACCGAAGTCAAAATGTCACGCCGGAACATGATTATTATTTCTGTGTCACTTGCGGTCGGTCTGGGGCTTAATTTGGTGCCAAGCGCTGTGCAATATTTGCC
>JAKMFM010000230.1 GCA_022425445.1 Planktomarina sp. | reverse complement strand
TGCAGCATATTCAGCCAGGCGACCAAGTCATCTTACGGCCCAAACCAGTCGGGACATTGGTGCATGACGCCCTCACCCCAGCCAAACGCATTTGGTTTTTCTCAACCGGCACGGGAATCGCCCCTTTTGCGTCACTCCTGCGCGAGCCAGAAACCTATGAGAGCTTTGAACAGGTGATTTTGACCCACAGTTGCCGCGATGTCGCTGAGCTTAAATTCGGGCAAGAGCTGATTGAGGCCACGAAAGACGATATGTTGGTGGGAGAAGAGGCACAATCCAAGCTGATCTATTACCCCACCACCACCCGCGAGACCTCAACTAGGATGGGCCGCATTACCACATTGCTAGAGGACGGCTCCCTTTTCGCAGACCTGGGCATTGCAGATTTCAACGCCGAGAATGATCGCGCGATGGTATGCGGTTCGATGGGGTTAAATACGGATATGAAACGCATTCTTGAGGCCTATGGCCTGTGCGAGGGGGCCAACTCCGATCCAGGCGACTATGTGATCGAAAAAGCCTTTGTCGGATAGTCACCGGCCGGCCCTTGAAGATACGCCTTGAAACTACGGAACCACACCGCTAGATAGGCGGCGTTAATTTATCCACAAAAGGACGATAGCTATAGCCCGCAGACCTCACAACGCGCCTCCGCAGCGCGAAACCGGCCCTCGCATCAACGAACGCATCCGTGGGGGCGAACTTCGTTTGATTGACGAGGATGGCGAAAACATTGGCGTTGTCACGCCGGAACGTGCTTTGATCATGGCAGAAGACGCCGGATTGGACCTGGTAGAAATTTCACCAAATGCAAATCCACCTGTTTGCAAGATAATGGATTATGGGAAATTCAAATATGAATCCCAAAAGAAAGAAGCAGAAGCACGCAAGAAGCAAAAGATCATAGAGATCAAAGAGGTCAAATTCAGACCGAACACAGACAAGCACGACTATGAAGTCAAAATGCGAAATGTGTTCAAGTTTTTAGAAAATGGCGACAAGGTTAAAATCACCCTACGCTTCAAGGGCCGAGAAATGGCTCACCAAGAATTGGGACGCGATCTGTTACTGCGCGTTGCAGAAGACACCAAAGAAATTGGCCGGGTTGAAAATATGCCGAAAATGGAAGGCCGGCAGATGATCATGCTGGTTGGCCCTTTGCCAAAATAATCTCAGACACTGAGGACATGAAAAACCCGGAGCGCGCGCTTCGGATTTTTTGTTTCTACCATATGCCGCATCTACATGGCGTCACGAAGGGTTGTGCTCCCGCAGCGGTTGGATCAAGTTGATGCAAACCTATTAGGAGCATTCACCATGGCAGACCTCAAACCTCAGTTGTCAGATTTTAATTGGCCCGACCCGTTCTTGCTGGACAGTCAGTTGAGCGAAGATGATCGGATGCTGCGCGACGCGGCGGCCCAATTTGCCCACAATGAATTGCAACCTTTAATTATTGACGCCTACCGCGAGGCAACAGTCAATCCAGGCCTATTCCCCAAAATGGGCGAAGCGGGGCTGCTGGGGGCTACCATTCCTGAGGAATACGGCGGCCTTGGCGCCTCATACACAGCCTATGGTTTGATTGCACGGGAAGTTGAGCGGGTTGACAGCGGCTACCGGTCGATGATGTCCGTGCAATCCTCGCTGGTCATTTACCCGATCCATGCCTATGGAAGTGAGGCCCAACGGCAAAAATTCTTACCTGAACTTTGCTCTGGCGCCTTAATCGGCTGCTTTGGTCTCACTGAGCCAGATGCCGGATCAGATCCCGCCGGGATGAAAACCCGCGCTGAGAAAACCGCGACGGGTTATAAGCTGACCGGATCCAAAATGTGGATCTCCAATGCGCCGATTGCAGATGTCTTTGTCGTTTGGGCCAAATCTGAAGAACACGGTGGAAAAATTCGCGGGTTCATCCTTGAAAAAGGCATGAGCGGTTTAACGGCACCAAAAATTGGTGGTAAACTCTCCCTCCGCGCTTCGGTGACTGGGGAGATCGTCATGGATGGTGTTGAAGTGGGGGAAGACTCGCTCTTGCCAAATGTCGAAGGGCTCACAGGACCCTTTGGCTGTCTCAACCGAGCCCGATACGGTATTGCCTGGGGCGTTATGGGTGCAGCCGAGTTTTGTTGGCACGCAGCCTTGCAATATGGTCTGGACCGCAAACAGTTCAACAAACCCCTCGCACAAACTCAGCTGTTCCAGAAAAAGCTGGCCGATATGCAAACTGAAATCTCTTTGGGCCTGCAATCGGCGTTTCGATTGGGGCAAATGATGGACGATGGCACGGCCAGCCCAGAGCTCATTAGCCTGATGAAACGCAACAATTGCGGCAAAGCTTTAGATATTGCCCGCGTGAGCCGTGACATGCACGGGGGTAATGGAATTGCAGAGGGGTTCCAGATTATGCGCCATGCGGCCAATCTTGAGACAGTCAATACATATGAAGGGACGCATGACGTACACGCTTTGATCCTTGGGCGGGCGCAAACAGGCTTGCAGGCGTTCTTTTAGACCAAACAGCGCTACGCTGTCCTGTGATGTGTCACATTTCACACATGGTTTTCATTTTGTGATCACAGAATTTTTTTCTGTGATCACAAATGTGCGAAAAACAGCTTTTCTTCAAAAATTTACTATATCGCCACATCTTATGTGTTTTAGATGCGCTAAGAAATAAACTGCAGGATCAGCTCTATGAATATTCATGAATATCAAGCCAAAGCCCTATTGCGCAGCTATGGCGCCCCCGTCAGCGACGGGCGCATTGTACTGAGCGCCGATGCCGCCAAAGCCGCAGCATCCGAAATGGATGGGCCCTTGTGGGTTGTGAAGGCTCAAATCCATGCCGGTGGGCGCGGAAAAGGCAGCTTTATTGAAGCCGACGCCGGCACAGCCGGCGGTGTGCGCCTGGCCCGTTCGGTCGATGAAGCCGAAAAAGAGGCCAAGGCCATGTTGGGCCGGACGCTTGTGACCAAGCAAACAGGTCCTGCTGGGAAATTAGTAAACCGGATCTATATCGAAGATGGATCCGGTATTGAGAAAGAATTCTATCTTGCGATCCTGGTGGATCGCCAAACAAGCCGCATCTCATTTGTAGCTTCCACCGAAGGCGGCATGGATATCGAAGAAGTGGCAGAGGCCACACCCGAGAAAATTCTCTCCTTCTCAGTGGATCCCGCCACTGGATATCAAGGCTTTCACGGCCGCCGCATCGCCTTTTCCCTTGGACTTGAAGGCGCGCAAATAAAGCAATGCGTTAAATTGATGGGCCAGCTCTATAAAGCCTTTGTCGAAAAAGACATGGAGATGTTGGAAATCAACCCTTTGATCATCACCGATGGGGGGGATTTGAAGGTCTTGGATGCTAAAATTGGCTTCGATGGCAATGCAGTGTATCGCCATGCAGATATCGCCGAATTGCGCGACACCACCGAAGAGGACGCCCGTGAATTGGAAGCGTCAAAATATGATCTAAACTATATCGCCTTGGATGGTGAGATTGGTTGCATGGTCAACGGTGCAGGTCTGGCGATGGCCACTATGGACATTATCAAACTCTATGGTGCTGAACCGGCGAACTTCCTCGATGTTGGCGGCGGCGCCACGAAGGAAAAAGTAACAGAAGCCTTCAAAATCATCACCTCCGATCCACAAGTCAAAGGTATTTTGGTCAATATCTTCGGTGGAATCATGCGTTGTGATGTGATTGCTGATGGTGTGGTCTCTGCGGTTAAGGAAGTCGGGCTTACAGTGCCTTTGGTCGTACGCTTGGAGGGCACAAATGTCGATGAAGGCAAACGGATCATCACCGAAAGCGGGCTGAATGTGATCGCCGCTGACAACCTCCGCGATGGCGCCGAAAAGATCGTTGCTGCTGTAAAAGCGATGTAACGCGACCCCGCGACCGCTGAATTGGAATTTTGCAGCCGGCCCAAGGTGCCGCTGCCAACATACGAACGAGGAGCGCCGAATGGCCGTACTTATCGACGAAAACACCAAAGTCATCTGCCAGGGATTCACCGGCAGC
>JAKMFM010000177.1 GCA_022425445.1 Planktomarina sp. | reverse complement strand
CAGGCGATATTGGTGGTCCAATTTATGATCAACATGGGTCTGTGATCGGTATACTTTTGCCTCCACCGCCGCCAGGTTCTCGCCAACTGCCTGCAAATGTACAATTTATGGCCAATTGGCCATTAATCTCTGAAATCTTGATCGCGGCAGATGCGCCAGCCAATACCGAAACGCAGACGGTCGAACTGGAACCGGTAGATTTAGCCAATCTGGCACAAAATACCGTCGCTCTCGTTTCATGCTGGCCCTAACCGACCCCAAGCCGTGTCAAATCCAAAGCACGGAAGATGCGGGGCCAAGCGGCCCCGCATTTGATTATTTCATCGAAATGCGGCCGTCGAGATAGGGCACGTAGCTGCCCTGCGCGGCCATATATTCGGCCAGAACCACTTCGAGCCCCGGTCCATAATCATAGGCATTCAACCCATCCCGAAAAATTTTATATCCATCTCCGCCATTGCGCACATAGTTGTTCGTCACAACAGAGTAGAGTGCCGCAGGATCAATAGGCCCATAGCCACCATCTTGCGCAACCAGCACCGCAACAATCCGCCCCTCATTGGGTGCAACCTTCGGGTCCCAAGTGTATTTCAGACCGGCCACCTGCGCAAAACGGCCCGCAACCTCCTCGACTTAGCTGACAGAGTTTTCAAGCGCGTCTATCACACCCTGCCCAGAAATTTGGAACGTTGCCAAAGTGTTTTGAAACGGCAGCACAGTGAGAATTTCGCCCATGGTCACCTCGCCGGCGTCAATGCTGGCACGCAGACCGCCTGGATTGGCAATGGCAATTTGCACGCCTTGATCGGCGACGCGCGCGAGCATAGCGCCCGCCACCAGGTTGCCCATCTCACATTCTTGCACGCGGCAAACCGAACGATCCCCTTGAATGGACGCCGCGGACATTGCCACGACTTGGTTGCGGATTGCTTCTAACGGCTCGGCCGCCTCAGCAATGCGCGCCTTGGTCGCCCCATCCTCATCCACAGATCCATCCATGATGAGCGGTTCACCCACGGCCTGTGTTATGCGGCCCGCATCATCAAAAGTGACATTTAATTCACCCAGAAATTTGCCATAGGCATACGCTTGCACAATTGCCGTATCACCAACCATTGTTGGATATGCCCCTTCCGCACGGTCACTCGTATTAGACAGCAATGTGTTGGAATGCCCGCCAATGATCACATCCACACCGGTGGTATTGGCGGCAACTCGTTGATCGACCTGATAGCCAGAATGCGACAGAACGATGATCTTATTGACGCCCATCGCTGTCAGACGGTCCACCTCGCACTGCACCGCGTCAGACGGATCAGAGAAGATGACATTCAGACCCGGGCTTGCCAGCTCATCGGTATCCTCGGGCGTGAGCCCGATCAGACCGATTTTCTCACCGGCCTGCTCAATGACCACAGACTTCTGGATCACATCGCGCAGAAGGGCCTCACCGCTGATATCGGCATTGGACATTAAGATTGGGAAGTTCACCGCATCAACAAAGCCGCGCAGCACCTCTGGCCCATCTTCAAATTCATGGTTTCCAACGGTCATAGCCGTATAGCCCATCTTGTTCATCATCTCGGCGGCCAGTTTCCCCTTATAATAGGTATAAAACAAAGTACCTTGAAATTGGTCGCCGCCATCAACCAAAATAGAATTGCCGGACCTGGCGCGGGCTTCGTCAATGGCCGTGACCAAACGGGCCGAGCCACCAAAGCATTTACCTTCCGCATTGTCTTGCGCACCGCATCCACTGTCATATTTTGATATCGGCTCAAAACGTGCGTGAAAATCATTGGTGTGTAAAATCGTCAATTTGTAATCCGCAACGGCCATCCCAGCGTTCAGAGTCACCGCAGCTGCGCTTGCAAGTAATGTTTTCATTCTAAAAGTCCCCCATGAATCTATTGATGGGCCATCGACCCACATCTGCTGAGTCGACTCAATTCCAACGGCTGGCAAAGCCCATGCCAAAAGGACTGTTGACGATTTTCCCGTGACACGGCACAGGTGAGGGATGATGATTTACAAAATATTCCGCGCCGATGAGTGGCATGCCTTGCAGAAGAAGGGAGAGACCGACGGCGCTCCCATCGATCTGGCAGATGGCTATATCCATTTTTCCACCGCCCAGCAGGCCCAAGACACAGCAGACAAACATTTCGCCAATGCCGAAAATCTCTTCTTGGCCGCTGTCGAAACAGACGCTCTGGACAGTGCGATCAAATGGGAAATTTCGCGCGGGGGCGCTGAATTTCCGCACCTCTACGACAGGCTCAAATTGTCCGATATTGTTTGGTGTCGGCCCTTGCCGCTGGTGGACGGTCGCCACAAATTTCCCGACGGCCTGACATGAGCCTGAGAGAAAAACTGGGTCTGAAGCTGCTCCATCAATTTGACCCGGAGCGCGCTCATGGATTGTCAATTCAAGCGCTCAAGCTGGGACTGGCCCCGCTGCATGGCGGCCCGGTTCACACGCCGCGCCTCGAAACTTCTCTGGGCGGCATGACCCTGCGCAACCCCGTTGGCCTGGCTGCGGGCTATGACAAAAACGCCCAGGCGCTGGCCCCGATGGCTCAGGCAGGATTTGGGTTTTTGGAGGTGGGTGCGGCCACCCCGCGACCACAGCCCGGCAATCCAAAGCCGAGGCTGTTTCGCCTGACCGAAGACCAAGCGGTCATCAACCGCTTTGGCTTTAACAACCAAGGCATCACACAGATCGCTGCGCGTCTTGCAAAAATCCCAACCGCCATACCGCGTGGGTTGAATCTGGGCGCCAATAAAGACAGCGCAGACCGGGCCAATGATTTTGGCCAAGTGCTCACACAGGCCGCCGCGCATATTGATTTCGCAAC
>JAKMFM010000122.1 GCA_022425445.1 Planktomarina sp. | reverse complement strand
AAGCTGTTGAGAACATCCAATCTTCCGTTGCACGGCCAGACCAGTAACAAGCGCACCAACCTTTTTTCAGCCAAACGTTGGACCAATAGCCATCTGCTGGCTCTTGCACCACATTGATATTGATCCCAGCATTTTTGGCAGAGGCTTGATACAATTGAGACGCATCAACCGCACCGTTGAAAGCTGCATCTGAGGCCGAAAGATCGACGCTCAGCTCTGTCAGACCAGCCTCCTTCATATAGAATTTCGCCTTATCGCCATCAAATTCAAGCTGCGGGATATCGGTCGCAAGGTATTGGTTCGCAGGGCCAATCGGGTGATCGTTGCCAACCATGCCGTGACCTTGCAGGATTTTGTCAACCATCTCCTGACGATCCAGGCCATATTTCAAAGCCTTACGCACATTGATATCATCGAACGGCGCCTGGTTGGTCAACATTGGGAATGTGTAGTGCATGTTGCCAGTCACTTCAAAAATCTCAATGTTTGGATTGGCGCGCAACAATGGCTCAGTCTTAAAGTCAACACGGTTCACCGCATCCACCTGACCCGTCATCAAAGCATTCATCCGCGCGGAAGAATCATTGATCGCGATACATTCAATCTCATCAAACCAACCTGCACGGCCATCTTTATAATGGCTGTCCACACGGGTGAGCACGCAGCGCACGCCTGGATCGAAGCTAACGACCTTATAAAGCCCTGTGCCAATGCCTTTAGCAATGGCTTCGTCAATCATTCCAGCAGGATACATCAAGATATGATAATCAGACAGCAAGAATGGGAAATCAGCGTTGCCAGCGGCCAAAGTGAATTGGATCTGGTGATCATTCATCTTTTTCATAGTGGTGATCGCAGCCACGATAGGTTTCGCAGCAGATTTCGCACCTTCCTCGGTGTGCATATTCAAAGATGCAATAACATCGTCCGCACCAAAGGATTTGCCGTTGTGAAACGTCACACCTTTGCGCAGGTTAAACGTCCATGTTTTAGCATCTGAACTGGCTTCCCAGCTTTCTGCCAACTCACCTACGAGCTCACCCGAAGCCGTGACCTCTGTGAGGCAGTCAAACACGGTTCCATGGCCCATGTGGATCATGAATTGATCCGAATGTGTTCGGCCGTCAAAGCTGTCAGATGTATTCGCGCCGTTCAAGCCCATGCGCAGCTTGCCACCGCGTTTTGCGGCAGATTTCGCCGGCAGACCGGTCGCGGCAATCACACCAGCGGCAGCCCCTGTTTTTAAAAGTCCACGTCTACTAAGTTGAGACATTCATTTTCTCCCTGGTTACTTTCATTTTTGGCGGGTCGCCCCGCGCCCCCTATTTAGCAGGGGGGGTGATTCGATCTTACATCTTCCCAACCGCTGCGTCACCGATGTTATCCACGCCACGGCCATTTAACAGGTTTGTTAGCCAATCTGGGTCCATTTCAGGCACAGATGACAATAATAAGTCAGTATAGGGATGGTGTGGCGGTTGGAACATCTCGGCTTTTGGCCCCTGTTCGACAACCTTGCCATCTTTCATGACCACAACCTCATCACTGATCGCTCGCACGGTCGCGAGGTCATGGGTGATGAACATGTAGGACAGGCCCAAGTCGTCTTGCAATTGCGCAAGAAGTTTCAAAATACCCTCCGCCACCAGCTGATCAAGCGCGGAGGTCACCTCATCACAGATCACGAATTGCGGCTCAGCGGCCAAGGCGCGAGCAATGCCAATGCGCTGTTTCTGGCCGCCAGAAAGCTCACTGGGCAGGCGGTCAATATATTGTCCCGGCTCCAATTCAATCTGCGCCAGCAGCTCTTCAACCCGTTTGCGTTTGGCCGAACCTGTGAGACCAGAATAAAACTGCACTGGCCGTCCAATAATATCCCCAATCGAACTGCGTGGATTGAGCGCTGTATCTGCCATTTGGTAGATCATTTGCACCTGACGCAATTGATCCTTGCTGCGCTTACGATAATCCAAAGGCAGGGCTTCACCGTTAAACTCAATATAGCCTTCGCTTGGTGGCAATAGCCCGGTAATGCAGCGCGCAGTTGTTGATTTGCCGGATCCAGATTCACCCACAACCGCCACCGTGCGGCCCGCGTGGATGTCAAGGGCAACATCAAATAAAACGGGGGATTTCCCATAAGCCGCTGAGACATTTTGCAAAGAGACAATAGGCGTTGACCCGGCTGAAATCGCGGGTTTCGCGGGTCTTTGGAAAGACCGCACGGCCCAAAGAGATTTGGTATAATCTTCGCGCGGTGCCGCGAGCATGGCGCGGGTCTCCGCCTCTTCCACTTCATCACCGCGCAACAATACTTTAATCCGATCAGCCATCTGCGCGACAACCGCAAGATCATGGGTAATGTAAATGGCGGCGGTATCAAACTGCTCCACGATATCACGAATAGCGGCCAGAACTTCAATCTGAGTGGTCACATCCAGCGCCGTGGTCGGCTCATCAAAAACGATCAGGTCAGGCCGGCAAGACATAGCCATCGCGGTCATCGCGCGCTGCAATTGCCCGCCAGAGACCTGATGCGGATAGCGAAAGCCGATATTATCGGGATCTGGCAGGCGCAGACGGCGGTAAAGCTCCATACCATCCAACTCGCTTTCAGCCTTGGCCCGTATCTTATGTTGTGTCGGCGCTTCGGTATGTTGATCAATCAAACGGTGCGCCGGGTTGAAACTGGCCGCAGCTGATTGCGCGACATAGGCAATTCTCTTGCCCAGCATATTGCGCTTCACCGCTGCCGAAGCCGCCACTAAATCGACCCCGTCGAAATCCACCGTGCCGCCAGATATGCGGCAGCCATCGCGCGTAAATCCCATCGCCGCCAGGCCGACCGTAGATTTGCCTGCGCCAGATTCACCGATCAGCCCGAGAACTTCTCCCTTTTGTAAATCAAGATCTATCCCGTTCACAATTGGAGTCCAAACCTCATCGGATTTGCCTTCGATTTTCAACCCGCGTATTTTGAGGAGCTGCTGTGTCATGACCTTAATCCTTCAAGCCCGAAGATTTATGCAGCATCCAATCCACCACGAAATTCACCGCAA
>JAKMFM010000110.1 GCA_022425445.1 Planktomarina sp. | reverse complement strand
TCCCAGGCATGCGAAGTTGCTGTTGCAAGAAGAATAAAATGGAGAGGATTTTTTTTCATGACCAAATTTCCTTAAAAAATAAAACGGGCAAACTGATTTGTGATCGCTAAATTCGACGCAACCCTAGCATTAGTTCAGACCGCGCTCATAACACCCCGCAACTTCCAGTTACTCAGGCAGCATCAAAAATACCTACGAACATACTATAAAATATGGCGCAACAGTAAACCGGAGTTTGCGGCACTGCGAGTTAATAAAGGGTCATCAATACATTGCCGCACGGCGCCGGTCTCTGAGCCGTGATGCAAAACCTCACCCTATGACAGGTTCCGGCAGCGCCCTCAAAGGCGGGCCAAGCGCGCTTGCGACCTGTGTCTCACTCATCAAAATTTGAGGGATATGGTGGGTCGTGAGAGGCTCGAACTCCCGACATCTTCGGTGTAAACGAAGCGCTCTACCAACTGAGCTAACGACCCGGTAGCCGCGATATAGATCGGGCAAGCCTGGGGAGCAAGCGGTTTTTTCAGTTTTTTATAACTCATCATGACGGCCGGCTTTGACACGGTAAACCACCCCCTGCTCTCTTGGTAAATCTGCCAGCCGATCCAGCCCCCAGCCGAGTGCGCAAAGGCGCAAACATAGCGACGTCATCCCATGGGTCACCAGCACCGCGGGTCCCGTCAGCTGGACCAAAAATCTCGCGCAACGCGCAAAAAGCTGCGCTGTGGTTTCACCGCCAGGGGTCCAATCGTAAATCTGTAACTCTCCAAGATCCTGCAGGCGCATTTTGCGCTCTGCGGCAATCTCGGCACGCGTTATCCCAGACCATTGGCCCATGTTAATTTCTTTCAACTCCTCTGATGTTTCGATCTCGGCCACAATCCCCGCGAGGGCAAGTTGCGCTGTTTTGCGCGCACGGCCCTGTGGGCTTGTGATAAAACGAAACCCATCCAGATCATAATCCAGCAAAGTTTCGTTTTGGCGCTGTGCCTGACTCAGGCCAATTTCCGTTAAAGGGCTGTCGAGATGGCCTTGCAGGCGTCCTGCGGCATTCCACTCCGTTTGCCCGTGGCGCAGCACCAATACTTCAGGACACGCTGAGATGATCGGAGCGGCGCTCATAGAGCAGGCGCCGCCGCGTATATTCCGCAGGCGGCCGGCGGCGTCAAAGACGCTCCAGCTCGCCCACAGAAGTGCCTTTGGACCTTACTCAATGCGCGGTAAGACCCGCGGCGCCGCCACGCTCTGCCGCAAGAGCGGCCGCGGCTGCATCCTCTGCGGCCTCATCCCAATCAATCGACTCCGGTGTAGAGATCAAAGCGTGTTTCAACACCTCTGACACATGGAAAACGGGAATAATCTCCAAACCATCCGTGACGCTCTTAGGCAAATCGCGCAGGTCTTTCTCATTCTCGGCTGGAATAAGCACGGTCTTGATGCCGCCGCGCAAAGCCGCCAGGAGCTTTTCTTTTAACCCACCAATCGGCAGGGCATTGCCGCGCAATGTCACCTCCCCGGTCATGGCGATATCTTTGCGCACTGGAATGCCCGTCAAAACAGAGACAATCGAAGTCACCATCGCCAGCCCCGCAGATGGGCCATCCTTTGGCGTCGCGCCTTCTGGCACATGCACATGGATATCCATCCGGTCAAACCGGGGCGGTTTCACCCCAATCTCAGGTGAAATTGACCGCACATAGGAGCTGGCCGCATCGATGCTCTCTTTCATCACGTCGCCCAAGGTCCCGGTGGTTTTCATCCGGCCTTTGCCGGGCAGGCGCAGCGCCTCAATATGCAGCAAGTCACCGCCCACGCTGGTGTAGGCCAGGCCTGTCACGACCCCCACCTGGTGATCGTCTTCCGCCAAACCGTAGCGGTATTTCTTAACGCCAAGGTAGTCATCCAAATTTTCGACCGAAATATTGACGGTCTCAACCTCTTTCTTGACAATTTTTGTCACAGCTTTGCGTGCCAATTTGCCAATCTCACGCTCCAAATTTCGCACACCCGCTTCCCGGGTATAGGTACGGATCATCTCTTGCAGCGCTTCGGGTTCCAAAGTGAATTCAGTGGCCTTTAGCCCATGGTTTTTCACCTGCTTTGGGATCAGGTGGCGATGCGCAATCTCAGCTTTTTCCTCTTCAGTATAGCCCGCCAGAGGGATGATTTCCATGCGGTCCAGCAAGGGGCCCGGCATGTTATAACTGTTGGACGTGGTCAAAAACATCACATCCGACAGATCATATTCCACTTCCAGATAATGATCGACGAAGGTTGCGTTTTGCTCGGGGTCCAACACCTCCAACATCGCAGAGGCAGGATCACCGCGAAAATCTTGACCCATTTTGTCAATCTCATCCAACAAGATCAGCGGGTTGGTGGTTTTGGCTTTTTTCAACGCCTGGATGATTTTACCTGGCATGGATCCAATGTACGTCCGGCGGTGACCGCGAATTTCGCTTTCATCGCGCACCCCGCCCAACGAGATACGAATAAATTCGCGCCCCGTAGCTTTGGCGACTGATTTTCCAAGCGAAGTTTTCCCAACGCCAGGGGGGCCAACCAAACACATTATGGGGCCTTTTAATTTGCGCGAACGCTGTTGAACGGCAAGATATTCAACAATGCGCTCCTTGACCTTCTCCAAACCATAATGGTCGTCATCCAAAGTCTTCTGTGCTTTGACAAGATCTTTCTTCACGCGGCTGCGCAGGCCCCAAGGCAGGGACAGCATCCAATCAAGATAATTGCGTACGACGGTCGCTTCTGCGGACATCGGAGACATATTCTTGAGCTTCTTCAACTCCGCTGCCGCTTTGTCAGAAGCTTCCTTGGACAATTTCGTTGCTGCAATCTTGGCCTCCAGCTCGGCCAATTCGCCTTCGCCTTCGTCTCCCTCGCCCAATTCCTTTTGAATGGCTTTCATTTGCTCATTCAAATAATATTCGCGCTGGGTCTTCTCCATCTGGGTTTTGACCCGCGACTTGATCTTTTTCTCAACTTTCAAAACCGACATCTCGCCCTGCATCAGGCCGTAGACTTTTTCCAAGCGGTCAGCCACGCAGAGCAGCTCCAATAGCTCCTGCTTTTGCTCCACCTCGACACCCAGATGCCCAGAGGCCAAATCAGCCAGCTTGCTGGAATTACGCGTCTCGGCAATAGCTGACAGCGCCTCCTCAGGTACGTTTTTCTTGACCTTGGCATAGAGCTCAAATTCGGATGACACAGACCGCACCAGCGCTGCAACCATGTCCTCGTCGCCGTGCGTCTCCTCCAAAAGCTGGGCCTCGGCTTCAAAATAGGAGTCATTGTCAATGAAGCGATCAATCTGAACGCGGGCGCGACCTTCGACCAGAACTTTGACGGTCCCATCAGGAAGTTTCAACAGCTGCAAAACATTGGCCAAAACACCAACCCGGAAAATCCCATCTTCAGACGGATCATCCTCCCCAGGATCGCGCTGCGAAGAGAGCAAAATTTGCTTGTCTTGCGTCATCACCTGCTCAAGCGCGCGCACAGATTTATCGCGCCCAACAAACAGAGGCACGATCATGTGCGGGAACACCACGATGTCGCGCAGCGGCAGTACAGGGTAGCTTTCGGCTAAATTCAAAGTCATTCTCGTTCCTTAACTGTGGCAGGCATAAAGCGAATCCCAATCCGGCAATCCGCTTGGCCCCGACGTTCCTATATAACTGGGGCGCACCCGCCTCAATTTCAAGACCCTGTGTAACCTGCCTGTACAATCCGCGAAGTACAAGCGGTGCTGTTTAGATTAGTTCAATTATTGCAGTGCAAATACCCATTAAATCATCCGTACATTCCATTTGCAGGCCCCCGTGACCCGCGATAGCATTGTCTGAGCTCGAAAGGTGCCACCATGCGGATATTTACGCTCAGTCTTGTTCTACTGACCACACTGGCCAGCTGTACGCCACCTTTGCCGATTGCCGATTACATTGCAGATACCCGCAGTCCGAATGCCAAGATCACCACACAGCCAATTCGGTTCGATGTCATTACGCTGCGCAGCTTCGTGGCCGGCGAACGTCAAGAGCGGCCGGGCGCGCGCTGCCAGATCTCCACGTCAGATCAGCGCCTATCGGCCACCTTTCAAACTCCAGCGCAACTGCGTGTGCCCCTGTACAAAGGCACGCCTTTGC
>JAKMFM010000106.1 GCA_022425445.1 Planktomarina sp. | reverse complement strand
AACGGCGACTTCGCTCCGCACGCCGTGCGCCGCTTGTGTTCGTGGCTGGCTTGTCATTTTTGGTATCGGTGGTGTTCATATTGGGGTTTGTATACCACATTGAGCTTTGTGCCGCGGCCGCTATATTAGTTGTCCCAGAAGTGATCGTTTTCCAGCTTGGTTACCGAACGGCGCAGTCTATTTGCGCCAAACCCTTGAGGCTTGAGGCATCTATCAAAGCCCTTAAAACACTGCATCTTAAAATTTACGCAACAGGCGCTGCGGCAATCTTCTTTGCCGGACTGTTTGGTTACGGGTTCGAGGTCTTAAAACCATGAAGAGACAAAAGGTTTGACGCGCTGACATGACATCCAATCACATCGTAATGAGCGGCGCCCCCGAAGGCTTTGACGCGACAATCGTGCGCAAAGAAGCGCAGCAGGGTGGGGTGATCCATGTTGCACGCGATGCGCATCGTTTGCAGGCCATGCGGGCCGCTTTGGAGTTTTTCGCGCCTGAGCTGCCCGTCTTTCATTTTCCCGCCTGGGACTGCCTACCTTTTGACCGGGTATCGCCCAATGCGGATATCAGTGCCCAGCGCATGTCGAGCCTTGCAAGCTTTCTCACGCAAATGCCAAACTCCTATGTTGTCTTAACCACCCTTTCGGCGGCCAGCCAGCGCGTGCCGGCGCGCGAGACAGTTGCATCGGCGGTCTTTCGCGCCTCGGTTCACAGCCGCGTTGACGAACAAGCGCTGCGCGCGTTTCTGGTGCGAATGGGGTTCACCCAGACCCCAACTGTAATGGAGCCCGGCGATTATTCCATCCGGGGTGGCATTATTGACATTTTCCCACCCGGTCTCTCAGAGCCAATTCGTTTGGATTTTTTTGGCGATACCCTTGATGGTATACGACAATTTGACCCCGCCTCTCAGCGCACAGTAAAATCGATTGATATGATTGAATTATCGCCTGTGTCCGAAGTGATCCTCGACGAGGCGTCAATCCGGCGGTTTCGACAAAACTACAGAATTGAATTTGGAGCCGCGGGCACTGATGATCCTCTCTATGAGGCCGTATCAGCTGGGCGGAAACATCAAGGGGTGGAACATTGGTTGCCATTTTTTCACGAGCGACTGGACAGTCTTTTTGACTATTTGCCCGATGCAACCGTTGTTGTGGACGATCAATCGACCGCTGCGCGTTTGGCACGCTGGAACACCATCGCCGATCAATATGATGCGCGCAAAACAGCCTTTACCCAAAAGGGGCGGTTGGATACAGTCTACAAACCCGCGCCGCCAGAGTTGCTTTATCTTAATGATGCTGTCTGGCAAGAAATTTTGGCGGCTCGGCGCCAAGTTGCTCTGTCGGTTCTGCCGCAACCCACCGGGTTGAATGTTCTAGATGCAGGCGCGCGCCTTGGGCGCAATTTCGCACCAGAGCGCCAAAACGAGGCCCTAAGCCTCTTTGGTGCGGTCTTTGACCATATCAAGAAAAAGCGCGCCACCAAACCGGTGGTTGTCACGTCTTACTCCACAGGCGCCAGAGAAAGGCTGTCGGGTCTATTGCACGATGAGGGGCTTGGGGAGCTGATTGAGATCCAAAACGTCAAGGGCCTGCGCGGTGCGGGTACATATCTTGCAGTGTCGCAACTGGATCACGGTTTTGAGACCGAAGATCTTCTGGTCATTACTGAGCAGGATATTCTGGGCGATCGGTTGGTGCGCCGCACGAAAAAGACTAAACGCGCCGATAATTTCCTCACTGAGACGCAAAGTTTGAGCCCGGGCGATTTGGTGGTCCATGTGGATCATGGTGTTGGGCGTTTCAAAGCGCTGGAAATTATCAGCGCAGCAGGCGCCGATCATGAATGCCTGCTGCTTGAATATGCCGAAGGGTCCAAACTTTATTTGCCCGTGGAGAACATCGAGCTACTGTCGCGTTACGGTCATGACGAAGGCCTATTGGATCGTTTGGGTGGTGGGGCTTGGCAAGCCAAGAAAGCACGTCTCAAAGAGCGCATTCGCGAAATGGCAGAAAAGCTTATTCGCGTCGCCGCCGAACGGGAGCTGCGCAAAGCGCCCCTTCTGGATCCACCCTTGGGCATGTGGGACAGTTTTTGCGCGCGCTTTCCTTATCAAGAAACCGACGATCAACTGAATGCCATTTCGGACGTGATTGGAGATCTCGGCACGGGCCGACCAATGGATCGGTTGATTTGTGGTGATGTTGGGTTTGGCAAAACTGAAGTTGCGATGCGGGCGGCATTTGTGGCGGCCTGCAGCGGTTTGCAGGTGGCGGTTGTCGCACCGACAACGCTTCTGGCACGCCAGCATGCTAAAAGTTTTGCCGAACGGTTCCGAGGTTTTCCGCTGGAGATCCGGCAATTGTCGCGTTTTGTTTCAGCGAAACAGGCTCATGACACCCGCGAAGGTCTGGCCCGCGGGACGGTAGACATCGTGATCGGAACCCATGCGGTTCTCTCTGACCAAGTGCGTTTCCAAAACCTTGGGCTCTTGGTCATTGATGAGGAACAACGTTTTGGCGTGGGACATAAAGAAAAGCTCAAGCAATTGCGATCTGATGTGCATGTACTCACGCTGACGGCCACCCCGATACCTCGGACGCTACAATTGTCTTTGACGGGCGTACGGGATCTGTCGATCATCGGCACACCGCCCATCGACCGTTTGGCTATTCGCACATACGTCAGTGAGTTTGACACCATCACCTTGCGAGAAGCGCTGTTGCGCGAGCATTATCGAGGCGGACAAAGTTTCTTCGTTGTGCCGCGCATTCAAGATATTCCCGATATGGAAGCATTTTTACGCGAGCATGTGCCGGAAGTCTCCGTCGTGGTGGGACATGGTCAGATGCCAGCCGGCGAATTAGATGATAAAATGAATGCGTTTTACGATGGCAAATATGATGTGCTTTTAGCCACGACTATCGTGGAATCGGGCCTTGATATTCCAACAGCCAATACGATGATTATTTACCGCGCCGATATGTTCGGCCTGTCACAACTCTATCAAATCCGCGGCCGAGTAGGGCGTTCTAAAACCCGTGCCTTTGCCTATCTGACGACCAAACCGCGCGCCAAGCTCACCCCAACGGCCGAAAAACGTCTACGCGTGTTGGGGTCACTGGATTCTTTGGGGGCGGGGTTCACGCTTGCCAGCCAAGATTTGGATATCCGCGGTGCTGGTAATCTTTTGGGCGAAGAGCAATCTGGGCAAATGCGCGATGTGGGCTATGAACTTTATCAGCAAATGCTCGAAGACGCGATTGCCAAGATCCGGTCAGGTGAGACCGAAGCCAACCTGGAAAACGACCAATGGGCGCCGCAAATAAATCTTGGGGTGTCTGTCCTGATCCCTGCGGCCTATGTGCCGGATCTGGATGTGCGATTGGGCCTGTATCGTAGATTGTCGTCTCTTGCCACTAAGGTTGAGCTGGAAGGCTTCGCGGCCGAGCTGATCGATCGTTTTGGGCCTTTGCCGAAAGAGGTGAATACGTTGATGCTTGTTGTGCGCATCAAAGCCATGTGCCGTAAGGCCGGGATTGCCAAGCTTGATGGCGGCCCCAAAGGGGCGACCATCCAGTTTCACAATGACAAATTCGCCTCTCCCGGCGGATTGGTGGCATTCTTGCAGGATCAACGCGGCCTTGCTAAAATCCGAGACAATAAGGTTGTTGTAAGGCGCGATTGGAGCCGCACGTCTGATAAAATCAAAGGTGCCTTCGCCATTGCCAAGGATCTTGCTGCGCTTGTGGCCGCCGAGGGGAAGCGCAAAGCCTAGGGCTTGGCCAATTGCCCCTGCAACTCCGATATGATCGATGACCAGACCTCAGGTGGCTGCGCACCTGGCACTGCATGTTGATTGGCAATAATGAATGTCGGCACGGCATTGACCCCCATTTTTCGGCTATGTGCGTCGCGCTCTTGGATCATTGCCCGGTCTGCATCGCTGGCCAAAAGCCGAACGATGACATCGCGTTCAAGACCAATCACTTCGGCAATGTCGCACAAGGCCTCGCGGTTGCCGATGTCTATACCCATGCAAAAATAGGCTTGAAACAGAGCATCTACCACGACATTTTGCTTTTCCTCCAACCCAGCCCAATGAATGAGACGATGGGCATCGATCGTATTGGGCGTACGCTTCATAGCGGCAAAATCAATAGGCAGGCCAACCGCTTGCGCGGTCTGCTCAATCTGAGAATAGACTTTGACTGCAGCCTCTTTGCTGCCAAATTTGCGTTCCAAATAGAGGCGGCGGTCCATACCCTCAGCTGGCATATCAGGATTGAGCTGGAACGGGTGCCATTCAACTGTGAAGGGATGATCTGGATGGTCAGCCAGCGCCTTTTCAAGATGGGTTTTGCCGATATAGCACCAGGGGCAAATCGGGTCAGACATTATATCAAGCTTAATCATAACTGAGACTTCCACAATTGGGGCAGAGCCGCCCGGATCAATTTTCCATTCACGTTGCGGGGTAAGGCCGGGACTTGTTGCACGATGCGCGGTTGTTTGTAGCGCGCCAAATCCCGCGCGACCAGTGCATCTATCTCGGTCAAATCACATTGCGGCGCGACCACAACGAAGGCGGCTATGACAAAAACGTCAGGGCGCACCTCAACTTCGGTAACACCGACCTCTATCACACCGGGGCAAGCCTCCAATAGGTGTTCAATTTCCCGCGGCGCGACGCGGTACCCACCGGCATTCAGGATATCGCCACTGCGCCCAGCAAAATCAATCCGACCATCTGCATACATCTGACCTTGGTCCGCCGTGTGATACCAGCCGTTTTTCAGCGGTAAGGTGACGGCCGCATTCTCAATATAACCGAGCATCAAACCCGGGTCCTGCCCGTCAACCGAAATAGTTCCCACCTGCCCAAATCGCGCCAACTCATTACCGTCAAAAATGGCAATTTTGCGTCCAGGTTGCACGGCCAGATGCGCAGGTGCCGAAGGCGTCGCAGACAGAAAAGTGGAGCATTCGGTCATGCCAAAGGCCTCACAAATCGGGGTTTGCGTGCGGTCTTGCCAGCTGTCGCGCACAGAGTGCGGCAAGACATCACCAGCACTCAACCCGTGGCGTAGGCTCGGCGGGCATTTAAAGTGCTGCTGGAGCAGCCGCCGGTAAATCCCAGGGGCGGCGGCGAAGATGCTGGCCTCTTCTGCCCGCATAATTCGCCACAAGTCAGCCGGGTCTTGCGTATTGGGGATGACGGCGCTGGCGCCAATCGCCCAAGGGTCCATCAATCCCGTTCCTAATGTATAGGTCCAATTCAAGGCGCCGGCATGCATCATGACATCTTCCGGTGTCAGATTGTACCAGCCATCCCACATCATCCGACGCGCCCAAACCGCGCGATGGGCATGCAAAACAGCCCGCGGATGGCCAGATGTGCCTGAGGTGAAAATGATATATCCGGGCCGATTGGGATCGCCCAAGAGCGGACGCGCAGGGGGAAGGTTTTGGAACTTCTGCACCTCCTGGCTGTCCAATGTCAGACCGTCAAAACCGGGCAGCCCAAACTCTGGGTCGCAAATCATGGCTTTGGGCATTGTTTTGCCAACCAGCACCTTGACCTCACGGTCGGTCAAAGCGATGGAACACGGCATTGCAATCGCATCCAATGCTGCAAGAGCCAAAAAGCAAACCGGAAAATCGACCGTATTGCCGATGCGCAGCATAACCCGGTCGCCAGCGCGAATGCCCGCTTGACGCAGCCCTGTGGCGGCGCCAAAAACCGCCTGTGCCATTCGTGCATAGTTGTATCTGCGCGCGATACCTGCCTCATAAACCGTCAAGGCAATCTTATGCGGAGTTTTGCGCGCGGCACTCAACACATATGCCGCCAAATTGAATTTTTGGGGGCAGGGGGCCGCAGGCGAGAGATCGATCAAGGCATCCATTAAGCCCGGCTAGCCTGCGTTACCTCAGGTTGCAAGCCTTGTCCGGTCAGTTTATGACCAACCTATGACGAAAAATGATCCCAGTTCGATTATCCAAATCGCCCGTGAAAATGGCAATTCTGAAGACGGGTTGCCCCTGAATCTTGGGTTGCGTGTGCGCGAGTTGCGCAAGGCACGAAATTGGACCTTAGAGCAAGCCGCAAGCCAAGCCGGTCTGGCCCGCAGCACCCTGTCAAAAATCGAAAATGGACAGATGTCGCCGACCTATGACGCGCTGAAGAAGCTGGCAATTGGGTTGGAAATTTCTGTGCCGCAGCTCTTTACCCCACCGGTCAACGATCAAATCAACGGCCGTTTGGCCCACACTAAAGCTGGCGAAGGGCAAAGTCATGTCACTGCCACCTATGAACATGAGCTCTTGGCCAATACACTATCAAAAAAGCGTATGTTGCCCTATCGTGCCGTGGTTCATGCCCGTTCTATGGAAGAATTCGACGGCTGGGTGCGCCATGACGGGGAGGAATTTCTCTACGTGCTGACAGGGGTGGTCAAGCTGTATACGGAATTCTACGAGCCTATTGAGATGCGGCGGGGCGACAGCGCCTATTACGACGCCTCGATGGGGCACAATGTGGTGACGCAAAGCGCGGAAGATGCGACGATCTTATGGGTCACATCCCTCGGCTAACCGCTTGTTTGGCGATCATAGATTGCCCTCACCGCCACAAGTGCCAAGGCCATCCCGATCAGTTGGCATAGGATAAACATTGGCACATGAGCCGGATAAATGCCCGCAAATGTATCAGACAACGCCCGGGCGATGCTGACGGCTGGGTTGGCAAAGCTTGTAGAGGCGGTGAACCAATAGGCACCTGTAATATAAAGCGCCACCATTGAGGCAATGGCGTTGGAATTTTGCGCCAAGCCGCCGAAGATGATCAGCAACAGCCCAAAACTTGCAAAAATTTCCGATATCCAAAGCGGCACTCCGGTCCGAGATGTTTGTGACATTTGAAACAGGCTTTGGTCAAACATGGCATGGGTGAGCAGGACGCCCGCTATTGCGCCAAAAATTTGCGCTGCAATAAAGGCGCCGGCGCGTTTTATCGGCATGTCGCCGCGCACGACAAGGGCCAATGTGACAATGGGGTTAAAATGCGCGCCTGACACCGCACCAAATAGAGTGATAATGCAATAGAGCATGCACCCCGTCGCAATGGCATTGGCCAATAGCGCCAAAGCGGTATTACCATCGGCAAGTGTCTCAGCCATGATGCCGCTGCCGACCACCGCAATTAGCAAAAAGCCCGCCCCCAAAAACTCAGCGAACATCAAATTTTTCACGGTGAACCTACCCTAACCTTAACCCAAACACCTATTGTGCCTCATACCACCATACATCAGGCAAAAACCCAATCCAATCGCCATACATCGGCAGACGTTGAGGGTATTTGATTTCTTTGACATGGGCCAGTCTGCTGAAAGAGCTCGTGTGGATTGGAATGACGTACCGACCTGCCGTCAAAATCCGGTCCAGCGCTTTCACGGCTGCAAGAAATTCTTGGCGGCTGGTTGATCCCACCAATTTGGCGATCATTACTTCTGCGGCGGGAGAGTTCATACCCATCCAATTGCGGGTGCCGGGCTGCTCCACCCCATAGGCGCCCCAATAGAGCAGCTGCTCATTGCCGGGGCTGAGTGACAGGCCACGCCGATAATAGGCCATATCAAAGTCATAGACCTGCGTACGCTCTTTATATTGCGCCGAATCCAACACCTCGATGGTGAGGATGATTCCAAGGCGTTCAAGGGCTTGTTGGTATATATCCATCATTGCTTGGCTTTCCGTATCGCCTTGTTTCAGCGTAACGGTGATTTCAAATGGCGTGCCCTGGGCGTTGCGGCGCAGACCGTCTTGGACAGTCCAACCCGATTGAGACAGCAAAGCATCGGCTGTGCGGATGTTCCTGCGATTGCGCGCGCTGCCATCCGATTGCGGTAAGCGGTACCCCTCTATCGTGCCGGGTATAAGGCTGTCCGAAAAGGGCTCCAACAACTCAAGCACGCGACCCGTGGCCGGCCCTTCCTCCATAGACAGCACAGAATTTGAGAAATAGGAGGTGATCCGCTCCTGCCGCCCGCCAGTGTTGGCTTGATTGATAAACTCAAAATTGAACGCCGAGATCAAAGCCTCGCGCACGCGCCAGTCTTCAAACTTCGGCTTGCGGGTGTTCATCACAAACCCCGTGATGCCGCTCGGGCGTTGATGGGGAATGATCGATTTGACGATCTTCCCAGTTTGGACGGCGTCAAAATCGTAAGAGTTTTCCCAGCGCTCCGCGTTCAGCTCTCGAAATGAGGAAGATTCGCCGGCTTTAAACGCTTCAAACTGAACGGATCCATCGGCGTA
>JAKMFM010000104.1 GCA_022425445.1 Planktomarina sp. | reverse complement strand
AATCACCTTCGCCCCAGGCCTGTTGACCGTACCAGAAAGCCTGCGTGGCGGTTTGGTTGTGGCGGGCCCTCGGGCCGGATCCAAAACCGAAGAGCTGACCATCTCCGAGGGTCTTGGCCCCGATATTACCGACCTTTCCACAAAGGTTACCTTCGTGGAGCGCCTTCCACCTTTTGCGCCAATGGCCCTGGACGGGGGTGGCGCATTTATAAAATGGCGTGAAGCCATTGAAACCACGGATACCGTGATCTTGCGCCTTGAAGAGGGCGCCCCCGCAGCTGTGCGCAATGCGCAGATGATCTACATTGCCGGATGGCCAGACGCGGCATGCTGGCGGCAAATTCTGGAAATGCTAGCAGAACAAGCCGGACTTGACCTGATGGATTTACCGCCAGATTTGCGCCTGCGGGAAACAGACAGCCATAGGTTTTGGCTTAACTACGGACCGCGCAGCGTGACCTTCCATGGGATGACCCTGCCAGCGGCAGGTGTGCTTTGGGAGTCCAAATAATGCGACCCGAAACTTTTGGACAGGTGGCCGATGGGCGCTATGTGCAAAAAATCACCCTGCGCTCTGAAAAGCTCACCGTCACGATCCTGACCATCGGCGCGGTGATCAATGATGTTCGGCTGACCGGCGTGCCCTGGCCCCTAACCCTCGGCAGTCCTGATGTGGCGGGCTATGAAGGGAAATTAAGTAGCTTTGGCTCCTTCATGGGACCCGTCATAAATCGGATTAAAGGCTGTACCGCCAAGATTGACGAAAAGACCTACAGGTTTGAAAAGCACCATTCTGGCAATTTGACCCAGCATTCCGGAAGCACCGGCATGCATAGGCAGATTTGGAGTATTGCCGAGTATGGATCAGACTATGTGGTGCTACGGTTGCTCTTGCCCGATGGATTGGGCGGCTTTCCTGGGAACCGCGAGATCACGCTGCGCTATGAGGTTGAGCAGGTCAGCCTGCGCATGACCGCCAAGGCCACCAGTGATGCACCGACCCCCTTCAACCCCGCCAATCATTCCTATTGGTCCTTGGACTCGAAGCCAGGCTATGGTGGCCAGACACTTCAAATTGCCGCCGATCACTACAGCGAACCAGATGCAGAGTTGATGCCTACGGGACGTATCTTGCCTGTGGACGACGGCCCCAATGATTTCCGCGCCGGACGCACCTTGGCAGGCGACGCACGCGACTTTTATGATCTCAACCTCTGTCTTGGCGCCACAAAAGCCCCGCTGCGCCCGATTGCGACCTTGACCGGGCGGGAAGGGGTTTGCATGGAGATGGCCACAACTGAATGCGGGCTGCAGCTTTATGATGGAGGCACAATCGACGGGCGCGATTATCCGACCCATCACGGCGCGCCCTATGGGCCCTATGCCGCGCCGGCGCTCGAGGCACAAAGCTGGCCAGGTTCATTGGACCAAAGTCATTTTCCCGATATTATATTGCGCCCCGGAACGCCCTATCACCAAGTCACAAGCTGGACCTTCTCCACCAAGCGGATAGGGTAGGTGTGAAGTTGAAAAGGGCTGATTCATGACTGACATCCTCATCCACCCCCTAACTCAAGACGCTTTCGCCCCCTTTGGTGATATTCTGGCGCTGAAATCCGCGCCCGATAAGCTTATCAATCAAGGGCTTTGCGGCCGGCATCATGATTTGGCATTGATGGATTTCGGAGCAGACGGCCGGGCGGGTATTAGCTTGTTTGACGCCACACCGCGCAGCCTCCCTTATGTTTTGGAACTGGTGGAGCGGCATCCAGAAGGCTCGCAGGCCTTTATCCCCATGACTGAGACTCCGTTTTTGGTGATAGTGGCTCCAGATGAAAACGGCATTCCAGGCCGCCCCTTAGCCTTTCGCACAGAGGCTGGACAGGGCATAAACTTTCACCGCAATATCTGGCATGGTGTGTTAACCCCCCTGTTCGCCCCCGGACTATTTGCCGTCGTGGATCGGATAGGCAACAGCGCAAATTTAGAAGAATACTGGTATGAAATACCCTTCACAGTCTCAGGAGATGTGACATGAAAGACATTCAAGAGCTCAAAGACTTAAACGCACGGCAAATATGGCACCCAATGGGTCATCCGGGTGATTTGCAAGCCAATGCCCCCACCATCATTGACCGTGCCGAAGGCGTGCGGATCACTGACATTGATGGCCACGAAACAATTGACGCCGTCGGCGGTCTCTGGTGCGCCAATCTGGGCTATTCCAACGACGTGGTAAAACAGGCAATCTCAGACCAATTGTCCAAGCTTCCCTATTATTCTGCCTTCGCCGGCACCAGCAACGCTCCTGCGATTGAAGCAGCGGAGACGGTGGTGAATTTCTTCAAACCAGATGGTATGGCACGGGCATTTTTCACCTCTGGCGGCTCTGACTCGGTGGAAACCGCCTTGCGATTATCGCGCCAATATCATCGCTTGCGCGGTCAACCGCAGCGGATCAAATTTCTCAGCCTCAAGAAAGGCTATCACGGCACGCATTTTGGCGGTGCCTCTGTAAATGGCAATGCTCGGTTCAGGACGGCCTATGAGCCCTTGCTACCGGGCTGCTATCACCTGCC
>JAKMFM010000067.1 GCA_022425445.1 Planktomarina sp. | reverse complement strand
AGCTGGTCGCCGAAGCGATTCTAAGTGGACGGTTTCGGGCCGGAGAAAAAATGCCCTCAAGCCGAAAATTGGCAGCCCATTTGGGGGTGAGTCGGATCACCGTGACCCTCGCCTATACCGAACTTCTAGCAGATGACTATCTCACTAGCCGCGGTCGCTCCGGTTATTATATCAGCTCAAATGCACCGCAGCCGCCGAAATTTCCCATCATGCCTCGTGAAGACAAAGTCGATTGGGTTCGCGCCATTGGTCAAAAATTTTCCGGCGGGGTGACACTGATGAAACCCTCCGATTGGGGCAGTTACAAATATCCCTTCATCTACGGTCAAGCGGATGAAACTCTGTTTGATCGGTCGAATTGGCGGCTCTGTGCACTTCAAGCTTTGGGCTCAAAAGACTACGATGCGCTGACCAGTGATTACTTCGATCGGGATGATCCAAAGTTGATCGAATTTATCCTGCGCCACACGCTGCCGCGGCGTGGAATCAGAGCAGAGCCAGATGAGGTTTTGGTCACCATGGGGGCGCAAAATGCACTTTGGTTGACCGCGAATGTCCTACTGAATCAAAGGCGAACAGCTGCATTGGAAAACCCCTGCTACCCATCCTTGCGCGATATTCTAACCCAATCACGCTGCCAAGTTGCCAGCGTTGAGGTGGATGCAGGAGGTTTGCGGCCAGACGCTTTGCCCTCTAATGTCGATGTGGTTTTCACCACCCCTTCCCACCAATGCCCGACCGCCACCACAATGCCACTGGAGCGCCGCCGAAAGCTTCTGGCGCGCGCGGCAGAGCAAGATTTCTTGATTGTTGAGGACGACTATGAGTTTGAGATGTCCTTTCTTAAGGCCCCGTCTCCAGCGCTGAAATCTTTGGACCGTGAAGGGCGGGTGATCTATGTTGGCAGCTTCTCTAAATCGCTGTTTCCCGGGTTGCGGCTTGGCTATCTGGTCGGGTCCAAGCCATTTGTTCGCGAGGCACGGGCGCTGCGCTCAACAGTGTTGCGTCACCCGCCTGGCCATATTCAACGCACGGCGGCCTATTTTCTATCGCTTGGTCATTACGACGCGCTGATCCGCCGGATGGGTACTGAATTTCATGCGCGGCGCTTGGCTATGGAGGAGGCATTCTCAAAAAATGGCCTTACCGTCGCTGGGCAAGGCGCCTTCGGCGGCAGCTCCTTTTGGATGCGTGCCCCGGCGCAGGTTGATACGGAGCAGGTTGCCGAGAGGCTGCGCAGTAAAGGCGTGTTGATCGAACCGGGTCGGCCGTTTTTTACCCAACAAGATGCGCCAAAAAATTATTATCGCTTGGCCTACAGCTCGCTTCCCGTTCGGAAAATTGCCGAAGGGGTGGCGCTTATTGCCAGCGAGATGCATCCGTGATGCAAGCGGCCTCAGCAGCCTTAGCTTTGCCGCCAGAGCACCTTTCACTACTCGGTTTGATTTGCTTCATTGCCGGCCTTGTGCGCGGCTTTTCGGGCTTTGCACTTTCCGCCATGGTCATGGCACCGGGTGCCTTGATCCTGCCGCCTGTGCAACTGATCCCCGTCTGTTGGTGGCTTGAGATGACCGCCTCGCTTTTCATGCTACGCGGCGGTTGGCGCGAGGCTAATCGCAAGGTCGCTCTGGGTCTGGCGGTTGGCTCGACCATCGGCGTGCCATTCGGTCTGGCCCTGACCACTCAGGTCGATCCGGAAACCTCAAAGCTGATCGCGCTTGCGGTCATTGCCGGTCTCGCCGCCTTGCAGCTTGCCCGGGTGCAATTGCGCTTTTTGGCTAGCAATTGGGGGCTATACGGATCGGGCTGGATGGCGGGCGTGGCCACCGGGTTGGCCAGTGTTGGCGGCATGGTTGTGGCGCTCTACGTTTTGGCGCAAAGCGCACCACCGCGCGAAATGCGCGCCTCGCTGGTGCTGTTTTTGTTTCTAGGCAGTATCACGACAGCCATCAGCCTGCTGGCCTTCGGGTTAATGGACCAAACGGCAAACGCTCGCGGATTGGCCATGGCTGGGCCCGCGGCGCTTGGGGTTATCTTGGGACAACTGTCCTTCGCACCAAGGTGGGAGCATCTTTACAAACCGTTTTGCCTTCTGCTTTTGCTGGCGCTGGCCGGTTGGGGCATCCTGCGGATGATCTTTGGAA
>JAKMFM010000029.1 GCA_022425445.1 Planktomarina sp. | reverse complement strand
ACATCGGTTCAACGGGCGCGTAGCTCAGCGGTAGAGCACTTCGTTGACATCGAAGGGGTCACTGGTTCGATCCCAGTCGTGCCCACCATTTTGTTTACTTGGGCTACTCCGCGGCCCGGTTTTGAAGGAGAAGGCCATGAAGGTCAAAAACTCGCTTCGCTCGCTTAAGAGCCGCCACCGCGATTGTCGTGTGGTACGCCGTAAGGGCCGTGTTTATGTGATCAACAAAACACAGCCTCGCTTTAAAGCACGTCAGGGTTAATCTTTGATACAGTGTTTTTAAAAAGGCCGTCCCCTCGGGGGCGGCTTTTTTTATGGCCTAACCGCAGACTCATTCATAGCTGCGTTGATCTTCAATCACGACGCCATCGCGCGGCAAGCTGCCAGAGGTCACGACCTCCACCTGTCCGCGCAATTTCAACGTCTCAGACAAGGACTCTGCATAATCTGCCGCTTTTTCAGCGGCACCTTCGATTTTCACGGTCATAGCATCCGTCTCACCGTCGCGGCTGGCGATGACACGCGCACGGGTAATTTCAGGGTGTTTGGCCACAAAGGCCGCCACTTGCTCAGGTCGGATAAACATCCCCTTGATCTTTGTGGTTTGATCCGCGCGGCCCATCCAGCCTTTGATCCGCAGGTTGCTCCGCCCGCAGGGGCTTTCACCCGGCATAAAGGCCGAAAGATCCCCAGTGGCAAATCGTACCAATGGGTAGTCATTGTTCAGCGTGGTAACTAGAACCTCGCCCACCTCTCCAAAGGGCACAGGATCGCCCGTCCCTGGGGTGACAATCTCAACCACCACACCCTCATCCAAGATCAAGCCGTCCATTGCCGCGCTTTCATAGGCGATATTGCCCAGATCAGCGGTCGCATAGCATTGACGACACAGGATGCCTCGATCTGCATACCATTGCCGAAGTGATGGAAACAACGCCCCACCACCCACTGCAGCTTTGCCAATATTGAGCGTCAGGCCCATCTCATCGGCCTTTTCCAAAATCACCTTCAAATAGTCCGGTGTGCCCGCATAGCCAGTGACCCCCACATCATGCGCCGCTTGCGCTTGTAGCTCGGTTTGCCCAGTCCCGGCGGGCAACACAGCTGCGCCCAGGGCCCGCGCGCCGTTTTCAAACATCGTGCCGGCCGGCGTTAAATGATAGGAAAAGCAATTTTGCACAATATCGCCTGGCCCAAAGCCGGTGGCATGCAAAAACCGCGCAAAACGCCACCAATCATGACTGTTTCGACCCGGCTCATAAAGTGGACCTGGCGATTGGAAGGCATAATCAAATTTTCCGCCACTAAACCCACCAAAGGGTGGCAAGCACTTTTGCGCGGCGCCAAGCTCTGACTTGCGCAAAACCGGCAAGCGGGCGAGGTCTTCTGCCGTGGCAATACTGGCCAGATCAAACTGTGCAAAATGCCCATAGCCCGCAAGGCTCTGCGCATGGGTCAAAAGCGCCGGCAAACATTCGGCCAGAGAAGCTGCACGGGCATCCGCAGAGCGGGTTTCCAAGGCGTCGTAAAATGTCATTGTATGGCTCCCATTTAAGAACAGGTCAGCTGAGCCATCTTTTGCGGCGGCGATAGCTGCGGGTGTCGCGGAAAGACTTGCGCCCCTCATCAGACATGCCGAGATAGAACTCCTTCACATCCGGATTTTCACGCAATTCCGCAGCCGGGCCGTCCATCACCACACGACCAGATTCCAAAATATAGCCATAATGGGCGAACCTTAGGGCCACGTTCGTGTTTTGCTCAGCCAAAAGGAAAGACACTCCCTCTTTTTCGTTGAGATCTTTCACGATGCCGAAAATTTCTTCCACCAATTGCGGCGCCAAACCCATCGAGGGTTCATCTAGCAAAATCGTCTCCGGACGAGACATCAAGGCACGCCCAATGGCACACATCTGTTGTTCGCCGCCAGAGGTATAACCGGCCTGACTTTTGCGCCGTTCGGCTAGCCTTGGAAAATAGGCATAAACTTTTTCCAAATCCGCCGCGACCGCAGCAGCGCCATCCGTGCGGGTATAACTGCCGGTCAGCAGATTTTCTTCGATTGTTAAATGTTCAAAACAATGGCGCCCTTCCATCACTTGGATGACGCCGCGCTTCACCAAATCCGAGGGGTTAAGACCAGAGACCGATTGACCGCGATAGGCAATCGTTCCTTTGGTAACTTCCCCGCGTTCGGAATGAAGCAATTGAGAAATCGCTTTCAATGTCGTGGTTTTACCCGCGCCATTGCCGCCCAAAAGCGCGGTGATCCCGCCTTTTGGCACACTTAAAGACACGCCCTTCAATACCAAAATCACGTGATTATAAATCACTTCAATATTATTGACTTCGAGCAGTGTTTCGTTCGTTGAGCTGTCATCAAGCATGGCATTCATCCTATTGGAAATGCTCTGGCCCAGAGGGGGCCAGAGCGCTCTTATTCGTCTTAGTTACAACCGCCTGTGATGTTGTTTTCAGCAGCAAAGGCCGCAGAATCCGCATCGATCAATGGCTGGATTACAGACATATCCGGACTGGAGAAGTCAGAAATCAAAGACCATTTCTTGGCAGAGGCATCCCATTGAGCCACAGCGCCGGTACCTGGACCGCCGTGGTTTTCACAAGACACTGCGAAGCTAGGGCCAAAACCAGGCATGCCCAGTTCGGTCATACGCGCCTCTGTGATTTCCAAAGCTTCCATACCGTCACGCATCATAGCCGGTGTGATGTCGGCAACGCCGTGGATCTCTTGCGCTTTGCGCACCGCTTCCGCGGCAAGCATCGCCGCGTAGAACCCGCGGTTATAGAGCACTGTGCCGACTTGATCACCCGCACCAGCGGCTTTGCCGGCGTCGACAACATATTTGGCCACATCGTCAAAGATTGGATAATCATCGCCGAGGTTGTGGAAGGTGATGTGCTTATAGCCATCGGCTGCATCGCCTGCTGGCAGAACATCATTTTCAGAGCCGGACCACCAAACACCAATGAAATTTTCCATTGGGAAACGAATGTTGGCGGCTTCTTGAATGGCGACTTGGTTCATAACGCCCCAACCCCACATCGTCACATAATCTGGACGCTCACGGCGGATCTGTAGCCACTGAGATTTTTGCTCTTGGCCTGGGTGATCCACAGCCAGCAAGCTCAGGTTAAAGCCATGTTTCGCAGCCAAAGCCTCGAGTGTTGGGATTGGCTCCTTACCATAGGCAGAGTTGTGATAGACAAGTGCCAAGGTTTTACCCTTGATGTCGCCACCATTGATGTCGAGGAGGTGATTCACAACCAATGATGCGCCATTCCAATAGTTGGCAGGATAGTTAAACACATTGGAGAAAACCTTACCATTCGCGGCCGATGTCCGGCCATAACCCATTGTGTGCATGGGGATGCCATCCGCGGTGGCTTTCGGGATCAACTGATAGGTGATGCCGGTTGACAGCGGTTGATAGACCAAAGACCCCTCACCCTTAGTTGCTTCATAGCATTCCACGCCTTTTTCGGTGTTATAGCCAGTTTCGCACTCCAGAAGCCGCGTCATAACACCACCGATTCCCCCGTCCCGCTCATTGAGAAGCGTGAAGTAATCCGCATAGCCATCGGCAAACGGAATACCGTTCGCGGCATAGGCACCTGTGCGATATGATAGAGATGGAAACACGAGGTCTGCCATCACTGGGGCCGCGGCCATAACGGCAGCCACTGTTGCTGTTGCTAGTCTTTTCATCGGATAATTCCTCCCTTGGTTTGTCCGAAATGCCGGGTTTCCCGGTCGTATTATGAACCTGCCCCTAGTGCGGGAAAGGCCAAAGTCGTAGTTTTTCTTTGGCCACACGCCAAAGCTGCGCCAATCCGTGCGGTTCAGCAATCAAGAATACGATGATCAATGCGCCGACGATAACAAATTCCAAATGAGCCGCCAGCGCCGTATCCCATCCAAGCCCGCCCACAAGGACATTTTTGAGCAGCACCGGCAATAAAACCATGAAGGCCGCGCCAGCAAAGCTGCCGAAAATTGATCCAAGACCGCCAATGATGATCATGAAGAGCACAAGGAATGATTTTTGAATACCAAAGACCTCTCCAACCTCAGCCGCGCCGAGGTATACACTGAAAAAAAGCGCTCCGGAGATGCCAATGAAAAATCCAGAAATGGCAAAGGCTGAAAGTTTTGCCGTAAGCGGGTTCACCCCGATGATCTCAGCTGCGATATCCATATCGCGAATAGCCGACCATTTGCGCCCCAGAGCGCCGCGGGTCATATTGCGTGCCAAGATGCCAGCAACCGTAAGGAACACGAGGCAAATCATATATTTTGCCCAGGCCTCTGTGTTGGGCCCAGTCACCAAATGTCCAAAGACCGTGCGATCAGGGGCGTTGATCTGCCCAGAGGCCGAGTAATTGTAAAACCAGGCGACACGGTTGAAGAGCCAGACCAAAAAGAATTGCGCCGCCAATGTGGCCACCGCGAGGTAAAAGCCCTTGATGCGCAGGCTTGGCAGACCGAAAATCGTAACCACCGCCGCAGTTATTCCCCCAGAGATCACTACATGGATCATGATGCTAACCTCAGGAAAGGATGTCATCAACTTGTAACACGCATAAGCGCCCACAGCCATAAAACCACCCGTCCCCAAGGACACCTGACCACAGTAACCCACCAGGATATTTAGCCCAATCGCCGCAATGGCGTAGATCAAAAAGGGCACCAAAACCGCATTGGCCCAGTAATCATTGATGACAAATGGGATGACCAAAAAGGCGAACGCCAGAACCGCATAGTAGCGATAGCGATCGAATTTGATCGGAAAGGTTTGGCTGTCAGCTTTGTAGGTTTCGCTGAAATCGCCCGATTCACGATATAACATGCGCCGTCCCCTTCACATTGAGATCATTCATAGCAAAGCCCCACGAGGCGCAGATACATGAGTTAAACACGTTCAATGATCTTCTCCCCAAACAATCCTTGCGGACGGAACACCAAAAATACCAGCGCCAGCATATAGGCAAACCAATTCTCCGTCGCGCCGCCTAAAAAGGGGGCGCCAATGAGAAATTCAAACAGCTTTTCACCCACACCCACGATCAGCCCACCAACAATGGCACCGGGGATCGACGTGAACCCTCCAAGCATCAACACCGGCAAAGCTTTCAGGGCGATCAGGGACAGTGAGAACTGCACGCCTGATTTCGCGCCCCACATGATGCCGGCCACAAGAGCAACAAACCCCGCCAGCGACCAGACCAAGACCCAGATAAAACTCAACGAGATCCCAACCGACAAAGCCGCTTGGTGATCATCGGCCACGGCCCGCATGGCGCGGCCTTGCTTGGTATATTGCGCGAAGGAGACCAGAAGGATCACAAGAACAACCGCCACGACCGCAGCTACGATGTCGAGCTGATCTATGAAAAATCCGTAAAAATTGGATCCGCCCAAAAATGCTGTGGCTTCCTCAATCCAAAAACTACCGCCCTGCGGAATGCCAACATCAAGCTTCTTGATGTCAGAGCCCCACATCATGTCGCCAAATCCTTCCATGAAATAGGCCAAACCAATGGTCGCCATGAAAAGGATAATCGGCTCTTGCCCCACTAAGTGGCGAAAAATGAAATGCTGCACCATCCAGGCCAAGCCAACCATCACTGCCATTGCCAAAAGAATGGCCGCAAAGGCGGGCACGTGCCAGCCAAAATGATGCACATCCGTGCCAAAGAGCGCGTTGATCAAATGGGAAAATGGCACCTGCCCGTCCATGATGCCCACAAGGGTCAGCGCCGCAAAAAGGGCCATAACCCCCTGCGCATAGTTGAAAATGCCCGAGGCTTTGAAAATCAGAACAAATCCCAAAGCCACCAGCGCATAAAGCACCCCAGCCATCAAACCATTGAGCAACACTTCGACACCGAATAAAAACTGATCTGGGAACATAGCTTACGCCTCCACGCCGGTGTTGTGAGCCGCCTGCATCTTGCAGCCGCCAGTAAATTTCATACGATCAATCATGCGCGACCCCCAAATAAGCATCGATCACCGCTTGATTGTTGCGCACTTCGTCGGGTGGGCCATCCCCAATTTTCTTGCCATAGTCCATCACAACCACGCGATCGGACAGATCCATCACAACACCCATGTCATGCTCAATCAACACAATCGTCGTGCCAAACTCATCATTCACGTCGAGAATAAAGCGGCTCATGTCCTCTTTTTCTTCTACATTCATGCCGGCCATCGGCTCATCGAGCAACAGCAGCTTGGGATCAGCCGCCAAGGCGCGGGCCAATTCTACGCGTTTTTTCAAGCCGTAGGGCAAGCGGCTGACGGGTGTTTTGCGAATATGTTGAATTTCAAGAAAATCGATCACACGTTCCACCACTGCGCGGTTTTCTGTCTCTTCACGTTCGGCTTTCCCGTACCAAATTGCTTGGCTTAAAATGCCAGTTTTCATATGGTTCAAACGGCCGGTCATAACGTTGTCTAAAACGCTCATGCCTTCGAAAAGCGCGATATTCTGAAACGTCCGCGCGATGCCTTGTCGAGCAACTTCAAAGGGTTTCATTTCCGGCCGGCGAGCGCCTTTATACCAGACCTCCCCCTCCTGGGGATGGTAGAAACCAGAAATAACGTTGAGCATCGACGATTTGCCAGCGCCATTCGGCCCGATAATCGCACGAATTTCTCCTTCACGTACATCAAAAGAAATATCCTTGATCGCAACAACCCCACCAAAACGCAGGGTAATATTCTTCATTTCCATCATCACAGCACCAATGGTGCGGCCATCTGGGGTTACAAAACTTTCAGCTTGGTCAAACATCGGGCGCATACTCCAAAGAATATTGAATGATCACTGCGGGAATGGATAACATCATTGCGCAGCCAGCTGCTGCTCGGCTGCAATCGCTGCATCTCGCAGCTCCAGTTTTGCCGAAATCGAGCCCTTGCGCCCATCCTCATAGGTCACCTCAGTAGTGGTCTCAACGAATGCCGCGCCGCCGTAAAGGCCAGCAATCAGATCATCGAATTTATCCTCAACCGTGCGGCGACGCACTTTGCGTGTGCGGGTCATCTCACCGTCATCGGCATCCAATTCTTTGTGCAGAACCAAGAAGCGGCTCACTTGGCATCCCGAGAGCATCGGGTCTTGCGCAATGCTTTGATTGGTCTCTTCGATATGGGCCTGGATCATATCCAAGACCTGCGGATGTTGAGACAACTCTTGATAGCCACCATAGGCAATATTGTTTCGCTCGGCCCAATTGCCCACCGCATTCAGATCAATATTCACAAAAGCGGTGCAATAGTCCCGTCCGTTGCCAAAGACGACAGCCTCCAAAATATTCGGATAGAATTTCAGCTTATTTTCAACATATTTTGGCGCGAACAAACGTCCATCGGCCATTTTGCCCACATCTTTGGCACGGTCAATAATGCGCAAGTGGCCTGTATCTTCTTCAAAAAAGCCCGCATCTCCCGTTGCGACCCAGCCTTCCGCATCCTTGGTCGAAGCCGTGCTTTCAGGATTATTGTAATATTCCACGAAAACGCCCGGTGAGCGATAATAAATCTCGCCATTGTCGCCAATGCGCACTTCAACACCCGGCGCCGGAACCCCAACCGTGTCGGCCCGCACCTCGCCATCGGGTTGAATAGTCACATAAACCGTAGCTTCTGTTTGCCCGTACAGCTGTTTGAGGTTGATCCCAAGCGAGCGGTAAAAATCGAACAGCTCCGGCCCAATCGCCTCGCCTGCTGTATAGCCAATGCGCACGCGGCTCAGGCCGAGCGTATTTTTTAACGGACCATAGATAAAAATATCACCGAGAAAGTACTTAACCCGATCCATAAAGCCAATTGATGTGCCGCTCAACAACGCCGGCCCCACGCGTTTGGCATGCGCCATCGCCTTTTCGAACATCCATTTTTTGAGACGGCTCGCATCTTCCATGCGGATCATCACATTGGTCAACTGGTTTTCAAACACCCGCGGCGGAGCGAAATAATACGTCGGACCAATTTCACGCAAATCAGTCATCATCGTCTCTGCGCTCTCTGGACAATTAACGCAAAAGCCCGTCCACAATGCTTGCCCCATCGAGAAGGTATAGTCACCGACCCATGCCATGGGCAGATATGCCAAGACCTCTTCGCCCGGACCAAGCTCATCAAATTGCGATGAGTTTTTTGAGGTTTCAATGACGTTCCGATTGGACAACACCACGCCCTTTGGGCGACCGGTTGTACCGGATGTGTAGAGCATCACGCAGGTGTCATCATAGCCCTGCGATGCTTGACGCTTGGCCAGCTCATCACCCAATTGCCCCCGCGCAGCCCGACCTTCCTCTTGCAAGTTTTGATATTGCTTGAGCATGCCGTGATCATATTTGCGCAGACCTCGCGGATCCAAATAGATGATCGTCTGAAGATTTTTCAAACTGTCGCGAATATCGAGGATTTTATCCACCTGCTCCTGATCACCGGCCACAATAAATCGCGCATTGCAGTGATCCAGAACATAGGCGATCTCATCGCCCACCGCATCTTGGTAAATTGGAACCGGCACAGCGCCAATCGATTGAGCCGCAAGCATTGCCCAATACAGATACGGGCGGTTGCGACCCGCAATCGCCACATGATCGCCTTTTTCGGCACCCAGCGAGAGCAAACCCAAGGCCAACGCCTCCACTTGCTCCACCGCTTGGACCCAAGTCCAGCTCTGCCAGATGCCAAATTCTTTCTCGCGATACGCCGCCTTATCGCCAAATTCACGCGCATTTCGCGCCAAAAGTGCTGGAATAGAGACCAGATCCGCCGAATCCGTCGCAGTCAAAATACTATCCTCCCAATGCCGGTTTCCGGCGCCTTTTCTTAGGCTCTGGATAGATAATGGGACTGCTGGTCGCCAAAGGTCAATCAATTTTTTTGAACACCTGTTCAATTCCATCCGAAATCGTCATGCCGTGACCGATCAAGAGGCACAACAGCCATATAATTTTGTACTAAATTTAATCTTGCAAGATGACACGCGCGGGATGGATTTCACCAGATTTATAACGCCCAATCGCCTGGGCTTTACCCTCATAGCTGACCCAAATTTCATCGCCGTACTGCGCTGTGGTGAAACAAATCGCCGGATTGCCATTGCGTAATTTTGCCGCGCCTTCCGCATTGGTGGTGCCTTGTAACAGATCCGCCAAACCCTCTTCTAAAGGACGCAGAAACTGGTCAATTTCAGCGGTTTTTGCCAGGGGTTCGATCTGCTCGAGGCTGATCGCATGTTCCAAATCGAACGGACCGGACCACAGGCGACGCAATTGCGCAACATGGCCGTAGCAGCCCAAAACCTCACCAACGTCCCGGGCAATCGACCGCACGTATCCACCCTTGCCGCAGGTCATTTCCAAGACCGCTTGATCCGCTGAGGGTCGATCACTGAGCAACAGTTCTTCGACCCAAAGTGGCCGCGCGGCAATCTCCATTTCCTCGCCTGCACGCGCCAATTTATAGGCCCGTTGACCGTCGATCTTCACCGCTGAATATTGCGGCGGCACCTGCATGATATCCCCAACAAACCCCTGCAGGGCTTCCACAATCTGCGTATCATCTGGACGCAAGTCAGAGGTTTTGATGACCTCCCCTTCTGCATCATCCGTATTGGTCGCAGCGCCAAGGTTTACCGTAAATTCATAGGCTTTCGTTGCATCCGTAATATATGGGATAGTCTTCGTCGCCTCGCCCAGCGCCACAGCCAAAAGCCCAGTGGCCTCGGGATCCAAAGTTCCCGCATGGCCCGCTTTTTTGGCATCAAATGCCCAACGGATTTTATTGACCACAGCCGTGCTGGTCAGGCCTGCGGGTTTATCAACAATGACCCAACCGGAAATATTCCGGCCCTTGCGTGTGTGTCCCATAAGTTCCCCATGCGTTTTAGGCGGCTGCCCTAGCCCGGGCAGCGCGGCAGGTCAATCGCTCTGAGAAGCCGCGTCTGCGGGATCCTCAACCTCTGGATCCGGTGCGAGATCGCGGCGCACGTCTTCACGCTCAAATAAAGCGCGGGTACTGTCTATCCGATCGAACGTCTCATCAATGCGAAACCGCAGGTCAGGCGCAAATTTCAAGCCTGCCTTGCGACCAACGATGCTGCGAATCTGGCCCTTGTTCCGGGCCAAAGCAGCAATCGCCTCGTCATAGAGCTTACCTCCAAGAGGCATAATATAGGCAGTTGCAATCTGCAAATCTGGTGAGGTGGTCACCTCCGAGACAGTGATGGAAATGCGGTTCAGTTCGGGATCGTGAATCTCGTCACGGGCCAGAATTTCAGACAGTGTTCGGCGAATAACCTCACCGACTTTAAGTTGTCGTTGCGAAGGTCCGGATTTTTTATGTGATCTGCTTTGTGCCATGAGAGAGGTCATAGGCGCTGTACCAATAGGTTTGCAAGTGGCAAAACTTTGCGCCACATAAGCAAGAAAGGAGAATGTCATGGCTCAAACCCCCGCAATCACCATCACTGGCGCCTCTGGGCGCATGGGGCAAATGCTGCTTCAAACCGTTATGAACAGCGATAAAGCAACGCTTGTCGGCGCCGTTGAGCGCAAAGGACACCCCTGGGTCGGCCGCGATGTTGGTGAGGCCATGGGGGGGCAAGCCGTTGGTGTGATTGTCACCGATGAGCCGCTTGAGGCTTTTGCTCTGTCTCAGGCTGTGATCGATTTCACCGCCCCTGCCGCCACGTTGGAATTTGCCGCCCTCGCCGCGCAGGCCCGCGCGGTGCATGTTATCGGAACCACGGGCATGAGCGAAGACGACCTAGAGAAGCTTGAACCAGCCAGCCGCCATGCGGTGATTGTCCGCGCTGGAAATATGTCGCTTGGCGTAAATCTTCTCACCAAACTTACTGAAAAAGTTGCCGCCGCTTTGGATGAGGATTTTGACATCGAAATTATCGAATCGCATCACCACCACAAAGTCGATGCCCCTTCTGGCACCGCCCTCATGCTGGGGGAAGCCGCCGCAGCGGGACGCGGCGTCTCGTTGAGCGATGTGCGCGATAGTGGCCGCGATGGCATTACCGGCGCACGCAAACGTGGAGATATTGGCTTTGCCGCGATTCGCGGCGGGGACATCGTAGGCGAACATGACGTCTTGTTTGCATCTGCCGGCGAACGCATCATTTTACGGCATGTCGCAACGGACCGCGCCATTTTCGCCCGCGGTGCGCTGAAAGCCGCGCTCTGGGGACAGGGGAAAAAACCTGGGCACTATGATATGATGGATGTCTTGGGGCTGTAGAATTCTTGCGCACTGGCCGGGTCCGCTCGCGCGCGAGCTTTAAAAATCCACTGCGATGCCCTTGCGTTCCCAGTCGCCAAAACGCACGGGCTCAGGCCCCTCACGCCCGCCCAGTTCTGGCGGTAGGGCTTGCTCGGGTTGTGCTGCCTTGCGGGCTTCAGCTTCAGCCAATGCGCGCGCGGCGGCGGCTTTAAGATCGGGTTTCTTGTTTTCTGTCATAAGGCTGATATACGCCGCTTTCATCAGATCGCAAGGATAGCTCATGCCCCGTCCCCCACAAAAATCAGGTCGCTCAGGACTTTCCATGGCCGGCCAGACCCACAAACGCCCCGTTTTGAACCTGCCACGGCAGGCCGCGGTGCGCATATTGAACGGCGTGATGACCGAGCATAAACAGCTTTCTGAATTAACTCAGTCCGATGAATTCCAAAACTTAGCGCCTGAAGATCGGGCCCGTAGCCAGCGTTTGGCCACTCATACCCTCCGTCATGTGGGCCGAGCGGATCGGGCATTGCGGCCACATTTGGCCAAACTGCCAGCTGTGGAAGTTCTGAATATTTTGCGTTTGGGTTTGGTCGAAATAGTCGGGCTGGGCGCGCCAGCCCATGCTGTGGTCAATGATTTGGTCTCTATTTGCGCCGCGTCAAATCAAACCCGTCCTTATAAAGGCCTGATAAACGCTGTGCTGCGCAAGGCTGTCGCAGATGTCACAGGGAAATGGGACAAATCTCCCGTGCAAATGCTGCCAAAATGGCTGCGCAATCCCCTGCGCGAAGCCTATGGCAATGGCACAATCATGGCCATCGAGACCGCGCATATGCGCGGCGCACCGGTGGATCTAACCGTCACTGGCGATCTTGCAACCTGGGCGTCCACTTTGGGGGGCACGCCCTTGGAAAACGGGTCACTGCGCCTCGGAGAGATTGGGCAAATTTCAGCACTGGAGGGCTTTGCCGAGGGCAAATGGTGGGTGCAGGATGCCGCTGCAGCTTGGCCTGCTGCCGCTTTGGCGGTGACGCCAGGTGAAACCATTTTAGACGTCTGCGCTGCGCCGGGCGGGAAAACCATGCAGCTGGCCGCACAAGGTGGCGTTATCACGGCTGTAGATATCTCTGCCAGCCGAATGGAGCGCGTGGCGGAAAATTTGGCCCGCACCCAATTGGCCGCCGACTTGGTTGTGGCAAATATTCTCGAATGGCAGGATTCGCGGCAATTTGATGCCGTATTGCTCGATGCGCCTTGCTCGGCCACCGGTACAATTCGCCGCCACCCAGATCTGCCTTTCGCCAAAGATGGGACAGGTATTTCAGAGCTGATTGCGCTTCAAACACAAATGCTTAATGCAACAGCAGATCGGGTGAAGCCCGGCGGAAGACTGGTGTTTTGCACCTGCTCCTTGATACCCGATGAGGGCGAGGTGCAAGCAGAAAATTTCCTGCGCAATCATAAGGATTTCGCAGCGGATACAGGCCTGCCTCCGGGCATGGATCCGGCTTGGCGCACCAAAGAGGGCGGGTTTCGATTGCGTCCGGACTATTGGTCTGAGCTCGGCGGAATGGATGGGTTTTATCTGATCCGAATGAACCGACACGGGTGACATTTAGCAGGGTGACAGGGTCAGGTGTTCACCGTATAAAAACCTAGAAACACTCAATTTTTAGGATGTCTTGCGCCTGTGACCCAACCCTTTCATCAACTGTCTTGGTTCACGCAACTCCGCTATCGCTGGCTGTTGCGTTTGGCGGCTTGGTCCAAGCCGAAGCTGGGGTTGATTGCAACGCCAGAGCCTTGGACGACGGGCGATTTTGATCGCGGAGAGCAGATCCTCTCCGGAAAAATTGTCTTCACCGGGCATGTGATGGACATTGGCGAAAATTCAATATGGAATCACAAACCGCCATCTCCTCTGTTTGCGGCTGAATTGCATGGGTTTCGATGGCTCGATGACTTGGCCACCTATGGCGATGCGCGCGCCATGGGCACAGCCCAGGCTTGGATTTTGGATTGGATTGATGGGTTTGGGAGGGGGCTTGGGCCAGGCTGGAGCGCAGAGGTCACCGGCCGACGTTTGAACCGCTGGATCAACCATTCGTCCTTTTTGCTGCGCGGCCTGTCACGAACCCGGCGCGATAAAGTTTTGAGATCTATGGCGCTCCAAACCCGCTTATTGAGCAAGTCTTGGCGACACTTGCCCCCAGGCCGAGGGCGGTTCGAAGCCCTCGCCGGGCTGATCTGTGCCGCGCAATCTTTGGCGGGGATGCAAAACCTCCAGCCCGCCGCACTGATGGCCTTGGCTAAAGAATGCCAAGAGCAGATAGATGTCCATGGCACGATTGTCTCGCGCAATCCTGAGGAGCTTTTGGATATCTTCAGTTTGCTCACTCGGGTCAAACAATCACTCGAATTGACCCATGCCCCTATTCCAGACGCCTTGAGGAAATGCCTTGAACGAGTTGCACCCGTGCTGCGCAGTTTGCGTAATGGTGATGGCACGTTAGCGCGCTTTCACGGAGGTGGACAAGGCAGCGAATATATCTTGGATCAAGCGCTCGCTCTGTCAGGAATCCGCGCCAGCGCTTTACAGGATTCCGCGATGGGATTTGCCCGCCTCTCGGCCGGTGCCACGGCGGTGATCGCCGATGCCGCCGCCCCACCCCTTGGCCAGGCACGCTTTACCAGCCACGCATCCACCTGCGCCTTCGAGCTCTCAGTTGGGCGGTCGCGCGTCATCGTGAACTGTGGATCAGGCCTACGATTTGGCGAGGATTGGCATCAAGCGGGCCGTACAACCGCCTCCCATGCAACATTGGCGATTGAAGAGCTGTCTTCCTCTCGATTTGGCAGTCCCAATCGCAACGGTGGTCGCTCCTTTGTCGAAACGCCCAGCCTCGTGATGGTGGAAAAAACCCGGGTCCTGGATGGGGTGCGGCTACAGATGAACCACAATGGGTATCAAAGCAGCCACGGGTTGATCCACGCGCGCACGCTTGATCTGCCAGTCGATAGCAAGGGGCTTGTCGGTGAGGATGAGCTGTACGCTCCGGATGAGAAAGATATGCAGCTTCTGGAAGCCGCGCAGGGAAAATCAGATGCGCCGCTGAGTTTTTCCATCCGCTTTCATCTGCACCCAGAGGTGACCCCAAATCTAGAGGCTGATTCAGCCTCCGTTTCCCTAACACTTGCTACGGGTGACATTTGGGTCTTTCGCTGTCAGCCAAATATTAAGTTGATCTTGGACGAAAGTATCTATTTCGAAGATGGCCGCCAATTCCCGCGCCCGTCACAGCAAATCGTTTTGACTGATACGATCAAAGAAATCACCACCCGCGTCCGTTGGTCACTGGTCAAAGCCAGCGAAAACCCTCAAAAGGCCCCCTAAGAAGCCAGGCGGTGGGACCTGGCACATTCGTAGGACAACCAATGACTCAGCTTGTAGACCTCAAACGCGCTTTAATCTCCGTATCAGACAAAACTGGGCTGCTCGAGCTCGGCAATGCACTCGCAGATCGGGGGGTGGAATTACTCTCAACCGGCGGTTCGGCAAAAGCATTGCGAGATGCGGGATTGTCTGTAACGGATGTGGCCGATGTAACCGGGTTTCCTGAGATGATGGATGGGCGGGTAAAGACCCTGCATCCGAATGTGCATGGCGGGCTACTGGCCCTGCGCGACAATGCTGAACACCTGGCGGCAATGCAAGCGCACGGGATTGCAGGGATCGATCTTTTGGTTGTGAATCTTTACCCCTTTGAAGCCACTGTTGCCAGAGGTGCAGATTATGACACGGCGATTGAAAATATCGATATCGGTGGACCTGCGATGATCCGGGCTGCTGCAAAAAACCACGGGTTTGTCGCCGTGGTCACCGATACCGAAGACTATGACGCGCTGCTGCAAGAATTGGATGCGAATGGTGGGGCGACAGGATATCGCTTTCGCCAAAAGCTCGCGCTCAATGCCTATGCTCGCACAGCGGCCTATGATGCCGCTGTTTCAAATTGGCTTGCAACGACTTTGGATGTCACCCCCCGGCGCAAAGCGGTTGCAGGCACATTGGCGCAAACGCTGCGTTATGGCGAAAATCCCCACCAATCCGCAGCCTTCTACACCGACGGCCAAGCGCGTGCGGGCGTCGCCACCGCCGTTCAACATCAGGGCAAAGAACTCTCTTACAACAATATCAATGACACCGATGCGGCCGTGGAATTGATGGCCGAATTTGATCCTAAAAATGGTCCAGCCTGCGTCATCGTTAAACACGCCAACCCCTGCGGGGTCAGCCAAGCTGCGAGCCTTGTGGAAGCATATCAAGCCGCCTTCCAATGTGATCAAACCAGTGCTTTTGGTGGCATCATCGCGCTCAACCAAACTTTAGATGGGCCGACAGCCAATGAAATTTGTAAAATCTTCACCGAAGTTGTGATCGCACCTGATGCAGATGAGGAGGCCAAACAAATTTTTGCCCAAAAAAAGAACCTTCGATTATTGACCATGGGCGCTTTGCCAGATGTCACAGCCACAAGCCAAACCATCCGTCAGGTCTCTGGCGGCTATCTTGTGCAAGACAAGGATACAGGCCAAATTTCGCCAAGCGATTTAAAAGTTGTGACAAAACGCGCGCCAACAGCGCAGGAGCTGCAAGACCTGCTCTTTGCCTGGAAAGTGGCGAAACATGTCAAATCCAATGCCATCGTTTATGTCAAAGACGGCGCAACCGTTGGCGTAGGCGCAGGGCAGATGAGTCGAGTCGACAGCACGCGCATCGCAGCGCGCAAAGCGCTGGATATGGCGGAGGTCCTTGGGCTTGAGGCCCCTTTAACCCAAGGCTCGGTGGTCGCTTCTGATGCCTTCTTCCCTTTTGCAGACGGGTTAATCACAGCCTTTGAGGCCGGCGCCACAGCGCTGATCCAACCGGGCGGCTCGATGCGCGATGATGAAGTTATCGCTGCTGCAGATGCTGCAGGCTTGGCGATGGTGTTCACTGGCATGCGGCACTTTAGGCACTGATATGCAAAAACTCTTGCTCATAAGCACAGCGAGCATTCTCACGCTGGACCAGATTACAAAATATCTGGTGGTGTTTTACATGAACCTGATAGAGCGGGGGCAAATGAGCGTTTGGCCCGGCTTCATACACTTTCATATGGCCTGGAACAGCGGCATAAACTTTGGTCTTTTCTCCAACAATGGCCTGGCAGCACGCTGGATCTTAATTGTCATAGCACTCGGCATTTGTGGTGTCGTGACCTATTGGATGCGCCGCGAAACACGCTCCATCGCCCTCATAAGCGCGGGCATGGTGATCGGCGGCGCCTTGGGCAATGTGGTTGACCGAATTTTACATGGCAGTGTCGCAGATTTTCTCAACATCACCTGCTGCGGGTTGCACAATCCCTTCGCATTCAATGTGGCTGACATTGCTATTTTTGCTGGTCTCTTGGGTCTGATGCTTTTCGCCAGTGACGCCAAGAAACCCAACCTACCCTCTTGAATTTCTATACTTTGAACTAAATCAAATCGGTATTTATACACAAATCGCTCCAACCAGCAGCGAAGGAAGGCCTATGTTCAATCGACTGTTCGCCATTTTGTGTCTCTGCATGCCGCTCGAGGCGCTGGCCCAAGGCAAAACCACAGATTTCGTTCTCGACAACGGCATGCAAGTGGTGGTGATCGAAGATCATCGCGCGCCTGTGGTTGTGCATATGGTGTGGTACAAAGTTGGATCTGCCGATGAACCGTCAGGCAAGTCCGGGATCGCGCATTTTCTTGAACACCTCATGTTCAAGAAAACAAAAAACCTGCAAGCCGGTGAGCTCGCAGATACTGTGGCAGCCAATGGCGGGTCACACAATGCCTTCACCAGTCTGGATTACACCGGCTACTATCAACGGGTCGCCGCGGATCGTTTGGAACTGATGATGCAGATGGAATCGGATCGCATGACCGGTTTACAGCTGTCCCCTGATGACATTGTCGTTGAGCGCAATGTGGTCATCGAAGAGCGCAATCAGCGCACAGAAAGCGCTCCGGGTGCTTTGTTTAACGAACATTTGAATGCCGCATTGTTCCTGAACCACCCCTATGGCGTGCCGATCGTTGGCTGGATGCACGAGTTGGAAACACTGAATTACGATGACGCAATGGCGTTTTACAAACAGCACTACGCTCCCAACAATGCCATTTTGGTGGTGGCAGGCGATGTCACTCCGGACGCAGTAAAAACCTTGGCCGAGCGATATTATGGCGTTCTTCCAGCCAATCATGCAATCACGCCACGCGCCCGCAGACAAGAGCCGCCCCACCGGGCCGCCCGTCGTGTGATTTTCCACGATGAGCGAGTCGCACAACCATTTTTCATCCGCACCTATCTCGCACCAGAGCGCAACAATGGCAATCAACGAGCCGCTGCCGCACTCGTCTATCTGGCCCAAATTTTGGGTGGCTCGAGCGCCACCTCCGTCCTGGGTCGCACCTTGCAATATGACACGAAGCAGGCAATTTACACCAGCGCCCAATATAGGCCCATGGCCTTAGACCCCAGCACCTTTAGTCTGGTCGCCGTGCCTGCATCCGACGTAAGCTTACAACAAATCGAGGACGCATTAGAGGCCACGATCGCCAACTTTATGGCCGGTGGTATTGATATTGAGCTCTTTGAGCGTATCAAATCCCAGTTCCGCGCCAGCGAGATCTACGCCATGGACAATGTCTCGGGCATTGCTCAGCGCTACGGTGCGGCTCTAACCCAGGGACTGACAGTTGCCGATGTGCAGGCTTGGCCGCAGATCTTGCAGGAGATCACACCCGAAGAGGTTATGACGCTTGCTGAGCAGCTGTTTGATGAAAAAGCCTCGGTGACCGGATGGTTAATGGGACCAAGGGAGCAAGCACAATGATGCGTATTTTAGCCCTAGGAGCTCTGCTGTGGGCCGGCACGGTGCAGGCCGACGTCGCTGTCAAATCGATCACCAGCCCGGGCGGCCTTTCTGCTTGGGTCTTGGAAGAACCCGCAATTCCATTCACCGCTTTGAACCTGATGTTTTCCGGCGGCGCGGCGCTGGATCCTCCGGACAAACGCGGCGCAGCTTTCTTAATGACAGGGCTGTTAGAAGAGGGCGCGGGTGATTTAGATTCGCAAGCTTTCGCAGCCGAAATAGAAGCCCTATCTGCCTCGTTTAGCTTTGATGTGAGCGATGACACGCTGTCAGTTTCTGTGCGCTTTTTAACAGAAAACCGGACCGAGACTTTGGCCCTTTTGAAAGCCGCGTTGACCCAACCCCGTTTTGACCCAGACGCCATTGAAAGGGTGCGCCAACAGGTGCTGTCAATTCTAGCCACAAAGGCGCAAGATCCAACGGACACAGCCCAGCGTGTTTGGACAGAGCAGGCCTTTGGAGATCACGCTTATGGAACCTCTTACCAGGGCACCGAAAGCTCCATCACGGCCCTCACCAGCGCAGATTTGCTGGCCGCGCACCAAAACCTTCTGGTGCGAGATACACTGTCAATCTCGGTGGTAGGGGATATTACGGCCGAAGATCTTGGGCCCATTCTGGACGATTTACTTGGCGATTTGCCCGCAGGGTCCGCCCTCGAAACGGCGCCGCTGCAATTGGACATCCCCACCGGTCTGACCGTGGTGGATATGCCCACACCTCAATCGGTCGCAATTTTTGGTCATGCGGGCATTGATCGCAACCATCCTGATTTTTTTGCGGCCTATATTCTGAACACCATTCTTGGCGGACAGGGCATTGAAAGCCGGTTAACGGCGGAAGTGCGCGAAAAACGTGGCCTCACCTATGGTATCTCGACAGTTTTAATCAGCAAGGATCAAGCCAACGTGATGTTGGGACAAGTGGCCAGTGCCAATGATCGCATCAACGCCGCCATAGAAGTGATCCGTGATGAATGGCGCAAGCTGGCCCGCGATGGGGTCACAGCTGAGGAATTACAGGCGGCCCAAACTTATCTAACAGGAGCCTACCCCTTGCGGTTTGATGGAAATTCGCAGATTTCTCGGATCTTAGTGGGTATGCAGCGCATAGGGCTAGGGCTGGATTACATCAACACCCGCAACGCGAAAATCAACGCGGTTACCCTCTCTGAAATCAACCAGGTTGCGGCGCAGTTGCTCAAGCCGGAAGCCTTGAACTTTGTCGTGACAGGACAGCCAACAGGGCTCAAGGAAGAGTAGCAGAATCGGATGCGTGCATGCTATGGCTTGTAGTATGCTAAAACCTGACCCCAATATAAGCCAAAGCCAACCCGTCATTCGGCAATTGAATGAGACTGCAATCAATCAAATTGCAGCGGGCGAAGTGGTTGAGCGCCCAGCCTCGGCCATCAAGGAATTGGTAGAAAACGCCATTGATGCCGGCGCCACACGCATTGACG
>JAKMFM010000026.1 GCA_022425445.1 Planktomarina sp. | reverse complement strand
ATTAACCCGCATATTTTGTCAGAAAACTTCGATCGGCTGATGGCAGAATTTGATCAAGACGTGCCGGCAAGCCTGCCCTTCCGCTCCGCCAATGTACTCCGAGCAATGGGATTAATTACTGAAGGCCTAGTGGGAAATGAGCCGGCCGTAATTGAGGCGGTGGCTATTTTCCGCGCGATGGGCCTGACACCGCTGGCGCAGCAATTGGCCATGGAGTTCATGATCCTGGCCGATATGCAATGAGCCTGCCATGGATTTCCATGTTCCTGGACGCGCAGGCGGCTGATTTTGGTGCCGCACGGAACACCCAAGAGGCCTATGGCCGCGACCTGAAAGACTTTCTAGCCTATCTTGAGGCGCGCGGCACGGGATTTGCGACCGCAACGCGCGCAATGGTGGAAGATTACCTTGTGCATTGCGATGCGGCCGGTCTTGCCACAGCAACCAAAGCTCGGCGGCTCTCTGCGATCAAACAGCTCTACCGTTTCGCATTCGAAGAAGAGCTGCGCAAAGACAACCCCGCGATTCAGGTCATAGGTCCCGGCAAGGAAAAACATTTGCCAAAGTCCCTCGATCACAAAGAGGTCGACCTACTGCTTCACTACGCAAGAAAGATGCCGGAAAAACGCGACGACAAGCTGCGGCTGACATGCTTGATGGAACTTCTTTACGCAACCGGCATGCGGGTGACCGAGTTGGTCAGCCTACCGGCCGAAGCGGTCCGGGGTAATCCACAGATGATTTTGGTGCGCGGTAAGGGCGGTAAAGAGCGAATGGTGCCACTCTCTCCCGCAGCCCGCGAGGCGACACAACTTTGGCTTACGCTCAGAGACGCTGACCCTGTGACTGAAAAATCCACCTTTCTTTTTCCATCACGCGGAAAATTGGGGCATTTGACCCGTATTTGGTTTTTCCAGCAGATCAAAAAACTGGCCATTTGCGCGGGTATTGATCCTCTCAACGTTACGCCCCATAGTCTGAGACACGCGTTTGCGACCCATTTGCTGGCCGGTGGCGCGGATTTAAGAGCCATTCAAACGCTTTTAGGTCATGCAGATATTGCGACAACTGAAATATACACGCATATCCAAGAAGAACGGTTGCGCGAACTGGTGCTGGAGCATCATCCATTGGCGCACCCCCTGAAAACAGGTCTGTGATGGAACATTTTGACTTTGACTTTGGCTTTTGGCTCACTTTTGCGGCGATTTTCGTCCTGCTGATCCTATCGGGCTTTTTCTCTGGCTCAGAGACCGCCTTGACTGCCGCCTCGCGCAGCAAGCTGCAAGCACAAGCCGATAAAGGCTCACTTGGCGCAACACGGGCGTTGAAAGTCACCAACGACAATGAGCGATTGATTGGTTCAGTTCTATTGGGCAACAACTTGGTCAATATTTTGGCGACATCTTTGATCACCGCGCTTTTCACACAGATGGTGGGAGAGAATGGCGTTGTTCTGGCCACATTGGTGATGACGTTTTTGGTTTTGGTTTTCGCCGAGGTGCTCCCCAAGACCTATGCGATAACCAATGCCGAAAGTGCCGCCATAAAGGTCTCCCGTCCGATATCCGTAGTCGTCTTTGTTTTTGCGCCAGTGGTCAGCTTTGTCCGCCTATTGGTGCGCGGCGTTTTGTCAATTTTCGGCGTCGCCACCGACCCCGATACAAATATTTTGGCGGTGCGCGAAGAAATTGCCGGGGCGCTCACTTTGGGCCATCAAGAGGGGTTGGTCGAAAAAGAGGATCGGGACCGCATCTTAGGCGCATTGGATCTTTCCGATCGCACGGTCGAGGAAATCATGCTGCATAGATCGGGCATTGAGATGATTGATGTCTCCTTGCCGGCCGAGGACATTCTCTCTCAATGTCTGGAAAGCGCGCATACGCGACTGCCGCTCTACAGCGGCAACCCAGAGAACATCGTCGGGGTGATCCATGCCAAAGACTTGGCCCGTGCTATGGTGAAGCTCACACGCGACAGAGCGGCCCGCAAAGAAGATTTGACCAGTTTCCAGGTGCTGGATGTGGCAATGGAGCCCTATTTTGTTCCAGAAACCACACCTCTGGATGATCAAATGCGGCAATTTCTAAAGCGTCACACGCATTTCGCCTTGGTTGTGGATGAGTATGGCGCTTTGCAAGGGCTCATCACCTTGGAAGATATTTTGGAAGAAATCGTCGGCGAGATCACCGACGAATTTGACACCAGCGACCAAGGGGTCACGGCGGTGCAGGACGGTCATGTTATAGTTGATGGATCCATGACCATTCGCGATTTAAACAGGGCGCAGGATTGGAGCCTGCCGGATGACGAGGCCAACACACTCGCCGGCCTGGTTATCCATGAGGCACAGATGATACCTGCCGAAGGTCAAGTATTCGTATTTCACGGATTTCGCTTTGAAGTCGCCGCGCGCAAAGAAAATCGCATCACCCAGCTCAAGATCCACCAGCTTTAAACATCGCAAAAAAGGAGCCAAAAAACAGACCCTTTAAAAACGAAATTTTAATAAACTGGGGGTATAGGTGAAGAGTGATAGAAGTTTTCTTCATGTCATACCTCCCTGCACTAAAACGCGCTTTAGCGCGCTATTTTTTTATATAAAGGGTCAAAATACGCATTGACCTCCAAAACATAATTTGTTCTTCTTTAAAAAGTCGGCGAGCCCGACAGGGAGAAAAATAAAGGCAGAGGTTTTTGGCAACGAATCCTCTGCTTTAATTTTTTTCGGTTTGCGCTTCCCGAGGTTGGATGGCACACCAGTAAAAATTTTAAGACATTTATGGCAAGACGACTGTTCATATCCCTGCAATAGAAAGGACCTTTCGGTGTTTAAAGTAACAACCTATTTTGGCGCTCTGCTTTATCTTTTAGTGTCTCACACAGCGGCGCAGGCACAAACGGTTCAAATGCCCGCAGCAGAAGAATTCTCAACGGGAGAAGTTATGGAAAGCACAGCGGCGGTGGACGAATACTATGTGAAAGGCACCTATGGGGATTGGAGCCTGCGGTGTTTAAAAACCGAACAACCGCAAGACCTGTGTCAATTGTTTCAGTTGATGCATACGCCCGATGGGGTGCCGGTGGCAGAATACAACTTAAACCTGATCCAATCGGACGGGCGCGTTGTCGCCGGGGCAAATGTCATTACGCCTTTGGAAACGCTCCTGACTCAGCAGTTGACCATTCAAATAGACGATGAAAACACCAAAATATATCCGTTTTCCTTTTGTGTGCAAATGGGTTGCGTGGCGCGCATCGGTCTCACACAAGACGATCTTGACAGCTACCGTGCAGGCGCGCAGGCAACGATAACAATGTTTCCAGCGGCGGCACCAACCCAGCCCGAACGTCTCACATTATCTTTAAAGGGTTTTACTTCCGGACATGCAGCCCTCATGGACGAAGCGGCCAATTAATTGCGGTAACCGCTACACCGCTCTCAGTGCCAGGACGGCATTCAGGCCACCAAAGGCAAAAGCATTCGACATCGTCGCGGTCACCTTGGCTTGCCGAGCGACATTTGGCACCACGTCAAGCGCGCAATTGGGGTCTGGATGTTCGTAGCCAATCGTCGGCGCAATAACCCCTTCCCGCAATGCCATAAGGCATGCAAGCAACTCAACAGCGCCCGTGCCCCCGATCAAATGCCCATGCATGGATTTGGTCGATGACATCATCACCCTATCGGCATGGGCGCCAAAAGCCTCCGCCACCGCCGCACATTCCGTTTTGTCATTCGCTGCGGTTCCAGTGCCATGGGCGTTAATATACCCAATATCTTGCGGAGACAGGCACGCATCGGCGAGCGCACCACGGATGGCGCGAGCAGCACCCTGCTGGTTTGGCATCACAATATCGCTCGCATCTGAGGTCATGGCAAACCCGACGATTTCCGCCAAAATTTCGGCGCCGCGGGCCTTGGCGCCCTCATAGGTCTCAAGCACGAAGACCCCAGCCCCCTCTCCTTGAACCATTCCCGAGCGATTGGCAGAGAAAGGTCGACAAGCGGTTTTAGACATCACCCGCAGCCCCTCCCAGGCTTTAATCCCACCAAAGGTCAGCATCGCATCAGCGCCGCCGGCCAGCATCGCGCGCGCCATGCCGCTGCGCACCATTTGAAACGCCAATCCGATCGCGTGATTTGAGCTGGCACAAGCCGTGGAGACCGTCAAAGATGGACCTTTTATATTGTAAACCATCGACACATGGCTGGCCGCCGCATTGGTCATAAGTTTTGGTACGACAAAAGGGTGAACCCTATTTTTACCCTCCTCATAGACCGACCGGAAATTGTCATCCCAAGTGTTCATACCGCCCGCAGCGGTCCCAAAGACCACACCCGTCGTTTCCGACTGTTCCTCAGTGATCTCCAAGCCAGACTGCAACATCGCTTCGCGACTGGCCAAAAGCGTCAGCTGTGTCACCCGATCACACAAGGCCAATTTTTGCCGATCAAAATATGACTCTGGATCAAAATTTTTGATTTGTGCGCCTATTTTAACCGATAGCCTATCCAAATCACGCATCTGCAGAGGCCCAATCCCCAGATGTCCTTCGCGCATAGCATGCAAAGTTTCCGGCACTGTATGACCCAAGGCGTTGATGGTCCCAGCCCCTGTAATCACCACGCGATTCATCTACTAGGTTTGCTCCACAACAAGGGATTCAACCGCAGAAATAATGGCTGATACAGAGGAAATATCAAATTCACTTTCCGCCGGGGCATTGGCATTAAACGGCACCTCGATGTCAAATTCCTCTTCGATGGCAAAAATACTTTCCACCACGCCAAGGCTGTCGATGCCTAAATCCTCCAACGTTGCTGAAAGCCGCACATCAGCCGCATCCAGCAAGGCTTGCTCAGCAATAATTTGAATGACATTATCTTTAACACTCATCGGATCGCCTTCTTGCGCATTAAGGACTGTTGTCAGGATCTGACAGTGATTTTTTAAGCCGCGAGAGGTCTTTTAGCACCCGCGGCAAGCGCCGCAAGTTTTTGTAGACTTCAAGCTGTGCTTCCATTTTCATCGCAGGATATCCCAACATCACACGCCCAGCAGGGATATTGCTGAGCACTTTCGTAGCGCCTCCTGTTATAGCATTGTCGCCAATAAACAAATTGTCACTGACACCGGTTTGCCCCCCGAGAACCACGTTGTTTCCCAAAACGGATGATCCTGCGATCCCGACCTGTGCACAAATCATACAATTTTTGCCAATTTTTACGTTATGGCCAATCTGCGCCAAGTTATCAAATTTACAGCCGTCCCCAATCTGCGTGTCGCAGATCGTACCGCGGTCAATACAGCTGTTGGCGCCCAGCTCCACATCGTCACCAATCATCACCGACCCAAGGGAATGGATGCGGGCATAGGATTGCGGTTTTGCACCTTTGCGGTCCCCGAGAGTCTCACGCACATTCTCAATCGCAGAGCGCTCAGGGGTGACAAAGGAAAAACCATCCGCACCAATCACCGCCCCCGGTTGTGCGATGAACCGCGCGCCGATGCGCACGCCCGCGCCAATCCGCACGCCCGCCATCAACGTGGCCTCCGGGCCAATGACACAGCCGTCTGCGAGAGTCACATGGCTGTCGAGCCAAGCATTTTCGCCAAGCACCACCCCTGCCCCGATATGGCAAAACGCGCCAATCCGCGCGCCAGCACCAATCAGCGCCCCTGGTTCCACACAGGCCTGCGGATGAATTCCGGACGGGCCCGACCGCCACCTATCATCAAGCGCTTGCGACAGACCCGCCATGGCAAAACGGGGCCGCGGCACGAGAACCGCACCCAAAAGGTTGAGACTTTGCCAATCGGTTCCTTCCGCCAATAAAGCAATGCGGGCTTGACCCAGCGCCAAGCACTCCACATAGGGTTGCGATGTGGCGATTGCCAAAAGACTGCCTGCCGCATCTTGTGGCTCACACGCGCCCGTGACCGGTAAAGTAATATCACCGACGGCTTGGCCGTTCAGCGCCTGCGCTAGGCCTTGTAAATTATATACGTTCATGAACGGTCGCCTTTTGCTTCACGTCCCGTTTATCCTGTGACGTCACCCATAACCACCCCTTCGCGCTGCAAAGCCAGCCAAATCTTTGCATCACGGCCATAGACATCCG
>JAKMFM010000002.1 GCA_022425445.1 Planktomarina sp. | reverse complement strand
GGTGAAAGTGCAAGGCTTCATCATCTATGACAGCTTTCCGCCAAGTCTGTTTCAGGATTTCATTCAGGATATGACCCGATGGCTGGACAGCGGGGAGGTGTATTATAAAGAGCAAATGATCGACGGTTTGGAGCACGCCCCCGAAGCTCTCAATGACCTGCTGTTGGGCAATAGCTTTGGTAAAATGGTTGTAAAAGTGGGGTAGGTGCCGATTGTGGCGTATGTTTATTTATTACATGACACCGCCCAGATGCCTTTGTGCGCAAACTGGCGCACTGTGCCTGCTGCAAAGGATGTTGTGCCCTTTAGCTCTATTGTTGTTCCCGCAGCGTTCAGATAACTTATAGAACGGTAACTGGTTCAAAGTGAAATTAAATAAGTGACTGAAAGTAATAAAAATATCCTGACTTCTTCCGCCCGCCTCTCCGTGGCGCCGATGATGGCGTGGACCGATCGCCATTGTCGGGTGTTCCACCGGATGATTTCTCGGCAGGTTTTGCTGTATACAGAGATGGTAACAGCCCCTGCTTTGGTGCTGGGCGGGGCGCTGCGGTTGTTGGATTTCAGTCCCGAAGAGCAACCGGTTGCTTTGCAGCTTGGTGGCTCGGATCCCGCGCAACTGGCCAAGGCCACGGCGCTGGGCGCGGCCCATGGTTATGGGGAGATCAATCTCAATCTCGGATGCCCTTCGGATCGCGTGCAATCGGGGCGCTTTGGCGCTGTTTTGATGACGGAGCCAGATCTTGTGCGCGCGTGCCTCGAGCGGATGCAGGAGGCCAGCAGGGCCGAAGTGACGGTAAAATGCCGCATCGGCGTGGACGATCAGGTGGTTGAAGACAGTCTGCCAGAGTTTTTATCTATGATTGAGCGTACGGGCGTGACCCGGGTTATTATCCATGCGCGCAAGGCTTGGTTGCAGGGGCTCAGTCCGAAAGAAAACCGGGACATCCCGCCGCTCGATTATGATTTGGTGTTCAGGATGAAACAGATGTTCCCCGGTTTGCATCTCAGTTTGAATGGCGGTGTGACGCATCTGTCCGATGCATGCGCCCATCTGGAGGCAGGGTGTGACGGGGTGATGATTGGTCGGGCCGCCTATCAGACACCCTATGAGATTTTAGCCCGTGCCGATTGTGACGTCTTTCGCAGCAGCGCGGCTCAGCCACAGGAGGTACAGACCATAGCCGAGCAGATGATCCCCTACATGGAGGCGCATTTGCAACAAGGTGGACGTCTACATCAAATCACCCGGCATATGTTCGGTCTTTTTTCGGGACAGCCCGGTGCGCGGCATTGGCGACGGCGCCTGTCAGAGCTTGGCGCGCAACAAAATGCCCAGATCGCCGATTATCGGTTACTGTTAGAGGAACGCGCTGCACTGTCTAAGCGTCAAGAAGAATTGGATCTCATTTGATGGATATTTCCACCGTTATCCCGGTACTCGCGAGTTTGATCGTGGTGGGCGCCTTGGCCGAATTTTTGGCCGGCTTGCTCGGAGTGGGCGGCGGCATTGTTTTGGTGCCAGCATTTTTCTATGTCTTTCAGGCATTGGGATATGATGGCCCGCAGCTTTTGCAGGTCTGGTTGGCGACCTCTTTGGCCACCATCATCGTGACCTCAATTCGCTCGACGCAAAGTCACCATAAAAAAGGGGCAGTTGATTGGCAAATCCTTCGCCAATGGGCGCCCGGTGTCGCTGCCGGCACCATTTTCGGCGTGGCTTTGGCCGCCAATTTGCAATCGCAGGTCTTGCAACTGATCTTTGGCGGCTTGGGGGCGATCATTGGATTGTATTTGGCTTTTGGCCGACAATCTTGGAGCATTGGCGAAACCCTCCCCACCGGTCTGTGGCGCATCGTGCTTGCGCCACTTTTGAGCAGGCTTTCGGTATTGCTTGGTATCGGCGGCTGCTCGCTTGGCGTGCCCTTCATGACCTTACACCGCGTGCCTATCCACCGCGCGGTCGCGACCGCAGCGGGTTTTGGCCTGGCCATTGCTGTGCCCTCGGCGCTGGTCTGGCTTTTTGTATCGGTCGATGCGCCGCGCTTGCCTTGGACGTTGGGGTCAGTGACTCTTCCGGCTTTCTTAGTAATCATTCCGATGACGTTTATGTTCGCCCCGATCGGCGCCACCGTCGGGCACCGTATGGATGCAGTCCCGCTTAAACGCTTGTTTGGTGCTTTTTTGTTACTCGTTGCGGCCAATATGATGCGCAGTGCACTATGGCCGTAGCGGCCAAGATAGAGGCGCTACGGACCGCGGGCTGGGCCGAATTTTCCGCTGATTCAGATCTTGAGGCATGGGCGGCTCATGTGGCCCCCATCGCTGCCACGCTCTCGCAAGATCCGTCACATCGTGCCGATTGGCTCCGCCATGGGGGCACTTGGTTCGCTGGGGTGAATATTTTGTCCAATGATGCGCAGGGCCGTGTCCAGCAGGGGCCAAAACTCCGAGGGGCGGTGATCGACTGTCTCACCGCGGCGCATGGACCAATGTCCTTAGACCGCGGTCAAATTTCGGTCACCTATCCGGGCTATCCGGCTTTTGATGGGCAGGAAAGCCCCGCGGCACATCGCTATCGCGTCAAACGCGCGGCCGCGCATGTGGATGGTCTTTTGGCAACCGGGCCAGAGCGCCGCCGTTTTCTGCATGAACCGCATCAATATGTGCTGGGCATTCCCTTGGGACGCAGCAATGCCGAGGCCAGCCCATTGGTGATTTGGGAAGGCAGCCACAGGATCATACGCGCTGCCTTTAAATCGTTGTTGGACAGTTTGCCGGTGGCGCAATGGGGCGCCGTAGATTTGACGGATATCTATCATCAAGCCCGCAAAGACTGTTTTGAGCAATGTCCGCGAAAGAGCATCCTTGCGCAGCCCGGGGAAAGCTATGTTTTACACCGCTTGGCGCTGCATGGCATTGCGCCTTGGGGGGTAGGGGCGCAGGCGCCTCCGGAGGGACGCATCGTAGCGTATTTCCGTCCCCAAACACAGGGCCGTCTGGATGATTGGCTCAATGGTGATTATTAGCGCGAGTCATAAGAATGAAAATCGCATTGACGAATTATTGTCAATTTTTACAGCTTACTAAGCGAATTCAACCGAGATTAGGCAGGCGGCTAGCGCGCCCGCCTCGACGTTTTTGCACGCGGGGTGCACGCTGCGGAAGGTCGGCCATGATTTCGCGCCGTTGCGCCGGGCTTAATTGCGACCAGCTGCCAATTTCCTCGATCGAGCGGTAACAGCCGATACAGATCCGCTCACCCGGGTGAATGGAGCACAGCTTGATACAGGGGCTGTCAATCTCATCCCTTTTCCAAATATCATCGATATTTTGCACTTTTATATCACCGCCCGAATATGTCGCGCACGATCTAGAGCGCCCTGTAAGATATAGCCGGCGGCGACGGTATCTATGACCTCGGCGCGACGTTTGCGAGACGTATCCGCCTCGAGCAAGGCCCGTTCGGCGGCCACAGTCGATAGGCGCTCGTCCCAATAGCCAATCGGCAGAGTGGTCAAGTTTGCCAGATTGCGAGCAAAGGCTCGGGTGGATTGGCAGCGCGGGCCTTCTGATCCATCCATGTTGCGCGGCAGGCCCAAGATTACTGCGCCGATTTCGCGATTTTCAATGATCTGGAGAAGAGCTTCGGCATCCTTGGAGAATTTCACCCGCCGTATGGTGTGCAAAGGGGTTGCGCAGCTTAGGAGACGATCCGAGACCGCCACGCCAATCGTCTTCGTGCCGAGATCCAGCCCCATCCAAGCGCTTCCCGTCGGCGACTGGGTCATAAGGTCATGCATATCTTCACAGATCATGGCCAGATGCCGGCCGATTTTGCGGCCCCTTGCAGGATTTCGAGATCGCTGGGGCGGGCTGCGAAGACTTGCAAGGCCTCGTTGAATATCTCGCGAGCGCTCTGGGTCTCGCCCAAGACCCCATAGGCCACGATCAGCTGTGCCCAATCGGTCGCCGGCCCACCCTCTGTGGCAAGGCGATCCGCGAGGCCGGTGACCATGGTAGCAATCATAGCGCTGCGCTCTTCGGCACTCATCTCGGCGGCAGATTGCATATCTTCAGCGCTCGGGCCTCTCACTTCGGGGGGATCATAAGTGACCCCGGCAATTTGTGCCAAATCAATGATGGTCCGGCGGATCAGCGGCATATATGGGGCGGACTCTGGTCCTGCCTCCAGCAATTTACGCCAAATACCAAAGGTGCGATCGGGCCGTCCGATCGCGTCGAAATACATTCCCATGCGAAACAAGGCCAGTTCATAGTTGGGATCGCGCCGCAGGGTCTCACGCAGGGCAGTCTCGGCCTCACGCGAGATATAGGTATCAGCGGCTATGATGAGCAATTCCGCATAGGCATACCATTCATCCGCGGTCGCCTCAGCGCCCTTAAGCTCCAAGACGCGCGCTTGCGCCGTATGTGCATCGATAAAATTGCCCAACCGCGATTCGGCTTTTGCCAAAAGCTCGTATCCCTGAACATCCTCTGGACGCCCTTCAAGAGCTGTGCGCAGTTCTGTCACCAATTGCGCATAGTTCGGGTCAGCGTCGGTGTCATTTGCAGGAGCGCGCGCCTCCGCGGCTGCTTGATTCAATCGATTTGCTTGCAGATTCTCGGATTGTGCATAGCGCTCTGCGATGGGGCTATCGGGGACTGAGGGCGCTCCGACTTGGCTATATAGTCCCGCTCCCAATAAACAGGCTAGAAGACTTCCACCCGCAAAAGCCCATAAACCAAGGCCTTGTGCGCTCGGATTGGGCTGATGGCCGGCTGCGCGGGCCGCGGAGATCATGCGGCGGCCAATCTCGGCGCGCATGGCCGCAAATTCCTCATCGCGCAAAACGCCCTTGGCCAAGTCGCGTTCCAATCCACGCAATTGCTCGGCATAGACATCCACATCGCTCATAACCGGCATGGCGGCACGCTGGGTCTGCAAAAGCATCAACCCGCCGATCAGCAGAACCGCCAAAACAAATAGTGCCGCAGAAAATACCATTAATCACTCCAATCACGATCGATCGTCTTCCGCCGGATGACAGCGGTTGCAATCGCTCTATATCGTATCGATCAATGTCGCAATAATTTCACACAAGGACGCAGGTGGGGTGCTGTGTCGCGGTATTTTGAGTGATAAACGCGGCAGCACCCAAGGGGGATTCTAAAATGAAGCGAAATTCAGTCTTTGCTGTCGCGCGTGAGGCGATGCGTCAACACAGCGGTTGGGGCCGTACCTGGGGCAATCCCGAGGCAAAAAAAGCCTATGACGTGGTGATTATTGGTGGCGGTGGGCATGGCTTGGCCACTGCCTATTATCTGGGCAAGAATTTTGGCATCACCAATGTGGCGGTGATTGAAAAAGGCTGGCTGGGCGGTGGCAACACAGGCCGCAATACGACAATTATTCGCTCCAATTACCTTCAAGACCCCTCGGCTGCGATCTATGAGAAGGCGCGCTCTTTGTATGAGACGATGAGCCAAGATCTCAACTATAACGTCATGTTCAGCCCACGTGGCGTGATGATGCTGGCGCAGACCCATCACGAGGTGCGCGGATATCAACGCACGGCCCATGCCAACTCTTTGCAAGGAGTGAAGACAGAATTCATCCCGCCGGCTCGGGTTAAAGAACTGTGCCCGATCATGAATATCGACGGGCCTCGCTATCCGGTTTTAGGGGCCTTGTGGCAGGCCCGTGGCGGCTCAGCGCGCCATGACGCCGTGGCTTGGGGCTATGC
>JAKMFM010000236.1 GCA_022425445.1 Planktomarina sp. | reverse complement strand
CGGTACGTTTTGTCACCGGCTGATCTCCTTCGATAAAGTCGAAGCCCAACATGGGCCACTATGAAGGGCGTTGTCCTTTGGGCGAACCCCGACAGGCATCCCCTTGCGGGGGCCACCAACACCAATGTGGCGCGGATGCCAGTCCTAATGGGGGATGTCAAGGCCAAAGAGGAACGCCTTACGACGTTCCTCTGTGATCCACCGCTCTTAAGAGCTTATGGAGCCTGCGGGGCCCTGCGTCCACGTCTCTGTGAGATCCAAAAATCCCATCGGTGGCGTCTGTCCCTGCTATGTCACTGCTCAGTCTTGCGCTGCTTTATCACAATGGTAGCAGAGGTGATTCGCCTTGTGAATCCCCCTAGTGGCTTTTTTTCAACGCGCGCATGCCCAAACAAATCAGAGCGTTTAAGACGGCTTTCGCTTCGGTTTACCTGGATCAAACTTGCGCGTGTCAACGCGCCCGCCTGGCGCGCCGCCTTTGGGCTTTCCCGAGGCTGGTTTGTTTGCCGGCTTTCCACCTGGCTTGCCACCAGACTTAGCACCGGGCTTGACATGCGATTTGCCCGCAGCAGGTTTGCTCGCAGCCGGTTTGCCACTGCCAGTTTTTTTCTTGAAACTCTCAACCACCCCGTCAGGGCGGCGTTGCGCCTCAGTCTTGGATTTAAATTTGGGCTTGCCGTCACCGGATTTAGGCTTGCGGGTTTTAGGCTTTGGCGCATCGTTCCAATCTATCGGTCCGCTTGGCTTGTCCACAGGCGGCTTTTTGTCTGAACGCGATTTCGGTGCGCTTGACCGCTCATAGGGCACATCAGCCGGCGGCGCTTTGAGTTCCGTCACCACTGCATCATCCTCGACAGTCATATTCGGACCCAAGGCTTTTTTGAACCCGTCGACACTGGAGAGTTTTACCTCAAAAAACGAGGCGTCGGGATGAATTTTGATTGCGCCAATGTCATGTTTGGTCAACCCACCGGCGTTACAAATCATCGGCAAAAGTCGTCCCGGCAATGTGCCAGACGCCCGGCCGCCTGGAATAGAGAACCAGACTGTTGGGCCAAAATCTGCAACGCGACGTGGCTTGGCCTCTTTGGCCTCGCGCGCATCTACCGCAGAAAGCTCTTCTGGAGCCGATTGCTTGGCTGAATAGACACGCAAGAAAGCCGCGGCCACCTGAGTGGGCGAAAAATGCGACAACAGCTCATCGACAGCCACCTGATCGGTGGCTGAAATTTCCTGATGCCAGGCAGGATCTTCCAAAAGCCGGGCCCGATCCTTAGCTGTCACCTGATCCGAGGAGGGTGGCAGGGCCCATTCTGCCTTTACCTTCGCCCCTTGCAAAATGCGCTCTGCCTTGCGCCGTGCCGAGGGCGGTACGATCAGCGCGGAAATCCCTTTGCGCCCAGCCCGGCCCGTACGGCCAGAACGATGCATCAAAGTTTCAAAATTGCTCGGCAATTCCGCATGGACCACCAAATCCAAATTTGGCAGGTCAATCCCGCGTGCCGCCACATCGGTGGCCACACAAATCCGCGCCCGGCCATCGCGCATGGCCTGCAACGCATGCGAGCGTTCCGCTTGGCTCAATTCGCCCGACAGGCTGACCACAGAAAAACCACGGTTGGACAGGCGCGTGGTCAGGCGATTGACCATAACCCGCGTATTGGCGAAAACCAAAGCATTCGGAGCTTCATAGAAGCGCAACACGTTGATGATGGCATTTTCCACGTCTCGCGCAGCCACGTTCAAGGCGCGGTATTCGATATCCGTGTGCTGGGATTTTTCCGCAACGGTCGACACGCGCTGTGCGTTTCTTTGATAGGATTTTGCCAAAGTAGCGATGGATTTTGGCACAGTGGCGGAAAACATCAACGTGCGGCGCGTTTCTGGCGCGTGACCAAGGATGAACTCCAGATCTTCCTTGAAGCCCAAATCAAGCATTTCGTCAGCCTCATCGAGCACCACCGCTCGCAGCTCGGACAGATCAATCGAACCGCGCATGATGTGATCGCGCAAACGGCCGGGCGTGGCCACAACGATATGCGCTCCGCGAGCCAAAGCACGACGCTCGTCGCGCATATCCATCCCGCCCACACAAGACGCCATCGTCACCTGCGCCTCGCCATAAAGCCAGTGCAGCTCGCGCTTGACCTGCAAGGCGAGCTCTCGGGTCGGGGCAATGATCAAAGCCAAAGGATTGGCCGCGCGGTCAAAAACCTCGTTACCACCCAAAAGGCTGTCACCAATGGCCAGACCAAAACCAACCGTCTTCCCGGATCCCGTTTGGGCCGACACCAGTAGATCGGCCTGTGCCAGTTCTGGTGCGGTGACGGCCATTTGAACGGGCGTCAAAGTGTCATAGCCGCGCTTTTGCAGCGCGTCAGCTAGAGCTTTTTTCACGAGTGTCTCTTTCTATGTCATGCGGGCGCTACAGCCCCCCATGGACCGACCAACCCCAGTTCGGCGCCTAAAGGCCACCTTGCCAGAGCGCCGATAGGCGGTTTTGCACCAGAAGTATAGAGCGGGCGTAAATTAGAGGCCCGCACCTGCGCGGCGCCGTCTTCGGCGCTTATGCGCCGCAAACAAAAGTGGCGCGAGACATCGGCGATAAACCACAGAGGAGATCGCCTTGATGGGTTTAAAATTTACAATTGGGACCAAGATCCAAAAATAAGGCAATTGTCGCCAAATCGCCACAAAAGCCTCAACACCAACCGAGATCTGCGCACCGCGCCGAACGTGCAGCTGTTTGGCAGCTTGATCCTCGCTCAGGCCCCAATCTGCCGCTGTTTCAGCGGTGATTTCAACATAGGCCAACTCATCGCCAGAGATCCGCTTGTAATGCTCGATCTCTCGACGGCAAATCGGGCATTCAGCATTATAAAGAACTTCTAATTGGGCCATTGGATCTCTGCTCGCTGCTTCGTCTAATCATCCATGACATAGGTCATAGCCTGGCTAGGTCCAGCCGCAGAACCGGCCCAGCCTTGCAAGAAGATCAGCAGGCCGAGCCGATAGAATTCAGCCGCATTTCGAGAAGCCGCAGCTGCCGCATGTCATGCAGCCTTCGACCATGCGCAAATCAAACTGACCACAACTTGAACAAGCGCCGCCCCTGTTCTGTTGGAGATTGACCACTTCGGCTTGCGGATCGGATTTCAGCCCCATGCCTTCGCCGGACAAAAACCCCGTGACCACCATGTGATGTTCAATCACCCCGCCGATAGCGGCCAGAATCGAGGGGATATATTTCCCGTCCACCCAAGCCCCACCGCGTGGATCGAAGACCGCCTTCAACTCTTCAACCACAAAGCTGACATCACCGCCGCGCCGGAACACGGCCGAGATCATCCGCGTGAGCGCCACGGTCCAGGCAAAGTGCTCCATATTCTTGGAATTGATGAAAACTTCAAAGGGCCGGCGATGCCCATTGAGCAACAGATCATTCACAGTAATATAAAGCGCATGCTCGCTGTCGGGCCATTTCACCTTATAGGTGTGCCCTTCCAACGCTTCGGGGCGGCTCAAAGGCTCACTGATATAGACAACATCGGCGCCTGTATCGGCCTCGGGTGCTTTCTCGCCTTCCTCTGACACAGATAAAACAGACCCGGTCACAGCATTGGGCCGATAGGTGGTGCAGCCTTTGCACCCTTGATCCCAAGCGGCCATATAAACGTCTTTGAAGGCCTCAAAGCTGATATCCTCGGGGCAGTTGATGGTTTTCGATATAGAGCTGTCGATCCATTTCTGCGCCGCAGCCTGCATCCGTACATGTTCGAGAGGCGCCAGGGTTTGCGCGTTCACGAAGTAATTGGGAAGCTCTGCATCACCCATCTTATCGCGCCACATTTGCACGGCATAGTCGATCACTTCTTCTTCTGTTCGCGTGCCATCTTTTTGCAAAACTTTGCGCGTGTAGGCATAGGCAAAAACAGGCTCGATCCCAGAAGACACATTGCCAGCATAAAGGCTGATTGTTCCGGTGGGAGCGATGCTGGTCAACAAGGCGTTGCGAATGCCATGTTCTGCGATCGCATCGCGCACATCAGCGTCCATCTGCTCCATCGCGCCGCTTGTGAGGTAGCCCGCAGCGTCGAAGAGCTCAAACGCCCCCTTTTCCTTCGCCAGCTCAACCGAGGCCAGATAGGCTGCTCGGGCGATTTGATGCATCCAAGCCTCCGTCTGAGCCGCGGCCTCCACGGAGCCATACCGCAGCCCAACCATCAGCAGCGCGTCCGCAAGCCCGGTGACCCCAAGGCCAATCCGGCGCTTGGCCTCTGCCTCGCGTTGTTGGGCCTCCAGAGGGAAGCGGCTGGCATCCACCACATTGTCCATCATCCGAACCGCGGTTGCGACCAAATCAGACAAGACCGCCTTATCGAGCGCCGCCTGCTCTCCAAAAGGATCAGAGACCAAACGGGCCATATTGATAGATCCCAGCAAACAGGCACCATAGGGTGGCAACGGTTGCTCACCGCAAGGGTTGGTGGCCGCAATGGTTTCGCAGTAATTGAGGTTATTGGCCTGATTTATGCGGTCGATAAAGATCACGCCTGGCTCGGCAAACTCAAAAGTGGAGTTCATAATTTGATCCCAAAGCTCGACCGCCCGAAGGGTCTGGTAAACCTCCCCTTCAAACACCAAATCCCAAGGATCATCCGCCTTAACCGCGGCCATAAAAGCATCCGTGACCAAAACCGAGACGTTGAACATCCGCAAACGCGCAGGATCGCGTTTTGCGGTGATGAAATCCACAATATCAGGGTGATCACAGCGCATGGTCGCCATCATAGCGCCGCGCCGGCTTCCCGCCGACATAATCGTGCGGCACATCGCATCCCACACATCCATAAAAGACAAAGGACCAGACGCATCCGCAGCCACGCCCTTAACCTTGGCCCCTTTCGGACGAATGGTCGAGAAATCATATCCAATGCCGCCACCTTGCTGCATCGTCAGCGCAGCCTCTTTCAGCATGTCAAAAATCCCGCCCATACTGTCGGGGATTGTGCCCATGACAAAGCAATTGAACAAAGTCACACTGCGCTCTGTGCCCGCACCGGCGGTGATCCGCCCTGCTGGCAAGAATTTGAAATCTGACAAAGCGTCATAGAACTTTGGCTCCCACTCAGCCGGCGCAGTTTCTACGGCTGCCAAGGCCCGGGCGATGCGCCGCCAGCTGTCCTCGACGGTGGTATCAATCGGCGTTCCATCCGCTTGCTTGAAGCGATATTTCATATCCCAGATTTGTTCGGCGATTGGAGCTGTAAAGCGTGTCATGGCTCGTCCCATCTATAAGCGCAAAGGTAGGAAACAGAACTAGCACGCACGCGTTAAAAGGTCAACTTGTATCCCCGGCTCGAATCTGATCTTTTGCAAAACATACACAATATATAGGGTGGCGAGTTGTCGAAATACATAAACTTAGTAAAACTCAGCGTTGGCACCGAGTCGATTGAGGGTCTGCGCGCTTGGCAGTCCAGCCCTATGGCTCAGACCCGCGACGGGCTGCCGCGCCATGTCACCCGCATGTGGCCAAAACGCAGTGAAGAGCTGCTTGCAGGCGGTTCAATCTATTGGATTATCAAGGGCGCAATTCTGTGCCGCCAAAAGCTGGTCCGCCTAGACGAGGCCATCGGTTCAGACGGCATTCGCCGCTGTGCGATTGTCACAGATCCCGAGCTGATCGCTGTGGCCGCCACTCCCAAACGGGCCTTTCAAGGCTGGCGCTACCTGCAGCCAAATGACGCGCCGTCAGATTTGGCCCAAGCCCGGCCCAACGATGACAGGCTGCCAGCTGAAATGCAGGCAGCTTTGGCCGCTATCGGAATCTTATGATCGTTAATGCGCGCTGATTTTCCGGATCAACGGCCCGCAATCGCCACCCGCGCTGTGCGATTTCCAGAGGGTCGCTTGAGATTTCAAGACCAAACCATCTTCCAATATTCGTAAGTGATTGGCCTCGATTGTCGCGCCAGTGCTTGTGATATCTGCGATGGCTTCGGCAGTCTCATTCTTCACCGCTCCCTCAGTCGCGCCTTGACTGTCTAGCAATTGGTAATCTGCCACGCCTTGGGCGGTCAAAAACTGTCGCACCAAGCGGTGATATTTTGTGGCGATGCGCAAGCGAAATCCGTGGTCAGCCCGGAACCGGGCTGCGACTGCATCAAGATCATGCAATGAGGTCACATCGCGCCAGCAAGCCGGCACGGCGATAATCAGATCTGCAAAGCCAAAGCCCATCTCAGCCACAGGTTCGACCACATCTGCCCAATGGGCGAGTTTCTCATGCACCAAATCCGTGCCTGTCACCCCGAAGTGAATCCGGCCAGCGGCCAATTCGCGCGGGATCTCTCCAGCAGAAAGCAACACAAGCTCAACCCCATCGACTCCCTCAACCTGGCCGACATATTCGCGATCCGAGCCAGATTTCGACAGCTGAACCCCACGTTCCGCGAACCAGTCAAAGGTCTCTTGCATCAACCGCCCTTTGGAGGGTACGCCAAGTTTCAACATGATAGGCGCCCCTTTGTGGCCCGCAGGCTATATTCAGGTCGAATAATGCCGCCCACAGCCGGCACCGCACGGCCCTGCCCCAATACACGGGTCAAAGCATCATAGCGCCCGCCGGAGGCAACGGCGGGCCAGCCGGGCTCTGCGGCATAAAACCCAAACACAAACCCATCGTAATATTCCATGGCCGTGAGACCGTAGGCCGCCTCAAAACCGATGGGCGCCACATCCATCCCTGCCGCATCAAGTGCCTTGATCCGCGCGGCCATATGCGCGACCGCAGGGCCAATGGAGGGCAATCGGCTGGTGAGTGCCTGCAATAGCTTCAATGCCTCCGGCAATTTGCCCCGGATTGCCAATAGATCGGTCAAAGCCTCAATCTCGGCAGCGGGAATGGGCGGGGCGCTGGCCTCCTCTTCCAATTGAGCCAATCGTTCTTGCACATCCTGAGCGCTGCGCAGACCAATCTGCTGACCGCCCGCCCCTAAAGTTTTAGGCGCCACAGGCTGCGAGAACCGAGCCAACAAGGACTGAAACCGCAAAGGCCGCCAAATATGACGCCGCAAGGCGGCTTTTCGCGCGTCAGAAGTGCTCAGCCCGTCAATGGCCGCGCGCAAAAGCCCCACATCACCGGTTGAGGCTGTCAAACCCAAAGGCGCAAGAATTTGATGAAACAATCCAAAAACCTCAGCCTCGATCACCTCAGGCGCACTGCGGTCGAACACTTCATACCCCACTTGCTCGCTCTGCGCCGCGCGGCCCGTCGCACTGTCTTGATAGCGAAAGACCGGTCCAGCGTAAGTATAACGGGCCGGTTCTGCGCTCACGGCCATGTGGCGTTGCACAACAGGAACGGTAAAATCTGGCCGTAGCATCTGCTCACCGCGCAAGGGGTCTGAAGCCACATAAGCGCGCGCGCGAATATCTTCGCCATATAGGTCGAGCAAGACATCGGCCGGTTGCAAAATATCTGCCTCTAATCGCACGGCACCATTGGCCTCAAAGGCTGCCAAAAGACGTGCAGTTTCGGCGCGTAGCTGGCTCATTGCGCCGCGACCTGTGCCGCCAGCATCTCACGCACCTTATCCACAAGCTGCATGCGCGGCGCTTCTATTTGACTGGGCCGTGCCTTCCATTCTTCTAAGCTGGCCTCTTTGGCCAATTGCGCACCGAGAATCAGATCTTTAATCTGCACGATCCCAGTCGCTTTCTCATCACCGCCTTCGATAATGGCGATTGGGCTGCTGCGATTGTCCGCATATTTCAACTGAATACCAAAATTCTTCGGGTTGCCCAAATAAACTTCGGCCCGAATGCCCGCGGCGCGCAGTTCTGTTGCCATCGCTTGGTAGTCGCCCATGCGTGCCCTGTCCATGACCGTGATGACCACGGGTCCAGGCTGCGAATTTTGCATTTGGCCCTTCATCCGCAATGCCGCCAAGAGCCGGTCAACACCAATTGAAACGCCTGTTGCCGGCACTTCTTGCCCGGTGAAACGCTTGACCAAATCGTCATAACGCCCCCCGCCTGCCACCGAGCCAAATCGCCGGGGACGACCTTTTTCATCCTTGATTTCAAAGGTCAATTCGGCTTCATAGACGGGACCAGTGTAATAGCCCAAACCGCGCACAACCGATGGGTCTAGCACGATGCGATCCGCGCCATAGCCCTGGGTTGTGACCAGCTCAGAGATTTGTTGCAGCTCATCCACACCAGCCTCTCCTATGGTCGACCCTGCGACCAGACCACGCAAATTGCTCAAAGTTTCCACATTGGTGGCGCCCAGCGCCTGCATGAAGCCCAAGACCACCTCAGCCTGTTCTGCCGCCAGACCCGCACCTTGGGTGAAATCTCCACTGTCATCCTTGCGGCCCGCGCCCAGCAACGCCTGCACACCGTCCAGCCCCAAACGATCCAGCTTATCGATCGCCCGCAGCACGGTTCCGCGCTCTGCGGTAAATTTCTCGGGATCCAAAGGATCCAAAATACCAGCCACTTCCATGACACCATTCAGGACTTTGCGATTGTTCACGCGAATAATGTAGTCGCCGCGCGCGATGCCCACCTGTTCCAAAGTATCAGACAGCATCGTGCAAATTTCCGCATCTGCGGCCATGCTGGCAGATCCGACCGTATCAGCATCACATTGATAAAACTGGCGAAACCGGCCATGGTCGGGTTTTTCATTGCGCCAAACCGGCCCCATAGCAAAGCGGCGATAGGGGCTGGGCAGTTCGTTGCGGTACTGGGCGTAGACCCGCGCGAGAGGCGCTGTCAAATCATAGCGCAGCGCCAGCCAATCGTCATCTTCTTGCCAAGCGAAGACACCTTCATTCGGTCGATCCACATCGGGCAAAAATTTACCCAAAGCCTCAACGGTTTCGACTGCGCTGCTTTCCAGCTGCTCAAATCCGTAGAGGTGATACACATCTGCAATGCGCCGCAGCATCTCCATCCGCTCGGACACATCCGCGCCAAAGTAATCACGAAACCCTTTTGGCGGCAGCGCTTTTGGTTTGGGTGCTTTTTTTTGTTTGGCCATGATCAACCCCTATGTGTTCGCCTGCATTTAACCGCCCGAGCGCCGGGGGGCAACATGCGAGTTGGCCCACACAGAAACCCAGGACAGAAAAAGACGCTTGATCCTCGCGTGAAGATCCCGCAGATGACAGGTATGACACAAGCACTAGAAGAACAAATCGCCCATCTGACGCACACTGTCGAAGATCTCTCGGACGTTGTTGCCAAACAGGATGCCGAGTTGCGGCGCCTCGCTGGGATTGTCGATCTTTTGGCCCAGCGCGCTCGGGATCGTGAGGCCGATGGCGGTGGCGGCGTCATTTTTGGGGATGAACGCCCACCTCATTATTGAGCCGCAAGACCACGGCGGCTGTCTATAGATCTTCCACCATCAACACGCCTTCAAGGCTTTTCAAAGCGCCTTTGATTTGCGGCGTGACCGGGAACTCCTGGCCCAGCTCCATATCAACCTCACCAGGCAGGCTGTCATCAAGCAGGCAAAAAGAAATCGGACCCTTAGCGCCCCGCTGGGCGGCGCGGGCCGCCTCCCTTAAAACCGTGGCGACAGGCTCAATCGCAAGCGGTGTGTCGAGATAAATCCGCAATCCTGCACCACCCGCCTGAGCCACGGCCCCATCAATAGGCTGTACCGAACGGGCCAGCAATTTAAGCTGATCGGCCTCCATGGTCGCCTCAACGCTCAGCACAATCTTCGAGCCAGCTTCAAGATGTTCGCGGGAGGCCTCGAGCGTATCACTGAACATGGTGGCCTCAAAAGCCCCGGTCGTATCGCTCAGTTGCACAAAGGCAAATCGATTGCCCCGCGCAGATTTTCGTTCCTGCCGCCCGGCCACAATCCCGGCCAATTTGGCCACCAGCGGGCCGTCCTTGGCTTTTTCACTCAATTGGTCCAGCGTAATGACCCCAGAGCGTTTCAGCGAGGAAATGTAGTCATCCAGCGGGTGACCAGACAAATAAAAGCCGATGGCCTTAAACTCTTCTGCCAATTGCACAGCGGGCAACCAATTGGGCACGGGAGGTAGGCGCGGTTCAGGCAGATCCTCACCCGCCTCACCAAAGAGGCTTACTTGGCTCGAATTGCGCTGCTCATGCACCGCCGCTGAATAGGCAACAAGATCATCCAAACTGTCAAAGACCCGGTGGCGATTTCGGTCCAATTGATCAAAAGCTCCGGCCCGGGCCAGCATCTCCAGGGGTCTTTTGCCCACGCGCTTGAGATCCACCCGCCGGGCAAAATCAAACACGGTTTTAAATGGCTGATCGCCGCGGCCGTTGGCAATCAACCCCATCGCCTCAACCCCGACATTTTTCAACGCGCCAAGCCCGTAGACCAAAGCCCCATCAGCCACATCAAACCGCGGCTGCGAGCGATTCACACAGGGCGGAATATAGGCAAGCTTGAGCCCTTTGCGCACTTCGTCAAAATAGATTGCCAACTTATCTGTGAGATGTAGATCGCAATTCATCACCCCGGCCATAAATTCAACCGGGTGATTGGCCTTGAGCCAAGCGGTCTGATAACTCACCACCGCATAGGCGGCCGCATGGGATTTGTTAAAGCCATAGTTGGCGAATTTATCGAGCAAGTCCCAAGTCGCCTTGGCGGTTTTTTCGTCCACCCCATTGCCCGCGGCGCCGGCCAAAAACTTAGGCCGTTCCGCATCCATCGCCTCTTGGATTTTTTTGCCCATCGCGCGGCGCAGCAAATCCGCGCCACCCAATGAATAGCCCGCCATTTGACGGGCAATTTCCATCACCTGCTCCTGGTAGACAATGATGCCCTGCGTCTCATCTAAGATGTGATCAACCGAAGGGTGCAGCAACTCTCGCTCGCTTAATCGATTTTTGACCTCACAATATTTCGGAATGTTTTCCATCGGCCCCGGTCGATAGAGCGCAACCAAGGCAACGATGTCTTCAATGCAATTGGGCTTCATACGCTTTAGAGCGTCCATCATGCCGCTGGATTCCACCTGAAAAACCGCGACCGTTTTAGCTGCGGAATACAGATCATAAGAGGCTTTATCATCCAAAGGTATGGCGCTGATATCGCCCTCGGTCCCGGGTGGCGGCGTATAAAGCTCGCGGCCATCGACCGATTGATGCAGTGGCCGTGAGCGATGGACCAAATCCACCGCATTTTGAATCACCGTCAGCGTCTTGAGGCCCAAAAAGTCAAATTTAACCAGGCCGGCCTGCTCTACCCATTTCATATTAAACTGCGACGCTGGCATATCAGAGCGCGGATCTTGATAGAGCGGCACCAATTGATCCAATGGCCGGTCGCCAATGACCACGCCTGCCGCATGAGTTGAGGCGTTTCGCAGCAGCCCTTCGATTTGCTGCCCATAGGTCAACAGTCGACCCACAACCTCTTCTGCCCGAGCTTCCTCGCGCAGACGTGGCTCATCGGCCAGAGCTTTTTCAATGCTCACTGGTTTGACCCCTTCCACGGGGATCATTTTGGACAGGCGGTCAACCTGACCATAGGGCATTTGCAGCACCCGCCCGATGTCGCGCACCGCCGCTTTCGACAACAAGGCCCCAAAGGTGATAATTTGCCCCACCCGATCACGGCCATATTTTTGTTGCACATAACGGATTACCTCTTCGCGCCGATCCATGCAAAAATCGATGTCAAAATCGGGCATTGAGACCCGTTCCGGGTTCAAAAATCGCTCAAACAGCAAACCATAGCGCAGAGGATCCAGATCCGTGATCGTCAAGGCATAGGCCACGAGCGAGCCCGCGCCGGAACCGCGCCCCGGCCCCACCGGGATG
>JAKMFM010000235.1 GCA_022425445.1 Planktomarina sp. | reverse complement strand
CAGGGCCAAGCCGTTGGCGGGCTGGCAATGCGGAAATGCACTTCAGCGGCGCCCGCGTCTAGGATCATCTCTTTGATCTTGCGCGAGGTGGTGCCGCGAACAACGCTGTCGTCCACAAAAATCAACCGCTTACCGCGGATCAAAGCCCGGTTTACATTCAGCTTCAAGCGCACGCCCATGTTGCGAATTTGCTCGCTGGGTTCAATGAAGGTCCGGCCCATATACTGATTGCGAATAATGCCCATTGCATAGGGAATGCCTGATTCCAGCGAAAAGCCAATCGCCGCGGGCGTGCCGCTGTCGGGCACGGGGCAAACCAGGTCTGCCTCTACCGGCGCTTCTTTGGCCAATTCGCGGCCAATGGCCTCGCGGGTTTCATAGACGCTTTGTCCGCCGAGGATGCTATCAGGCCGGCTGAAATAGATGTGCTCAAACACACAAAACCGCGGCGGCGCTGGACGAAACGGATAGCTGCTTTCGACGCCATTGGCGGTAATGACAACCATCTCGCCGGGCCGAATTTCGCGCACAAACTCTGCGCCAGTGATATCTAAAGCGCAGGTCTCGGAGCTGAGCACCCAGCCATCTCCCAATTTACCCAAGACCAATGGGCGCACACCCAATGGATCACGCACGCCGATCAGCTGCGTTTGTGTCATCGCAACGATCGAAAACGCCCCTTCAACGCGGCGCAGCGCATCTTCCATCCGTTGTGGGATGTTCTGCTGGAGGCTCCGGGCCATAAGGTGAATAATGCATTCGCTGTCTGACGAGGATTGGAAAATCGACCCGCGCCCAATCAATTCTTTGCGCAGCGAATTGGCATTGGTGATATTGCCATTATGCGCAATGGCCGCGCCGCCCATGGAGAACTCTCCAAAAAACGGCTGCACGTCGCGCAGGGCAGTGTTGCCCTTGGAACCTGAGGTTGAATAGCGCACGTGCCCGATTGAAAGGTCACCGGGAAGGAGCTCCATGACTTTTGCGCTGGTGAAATTGTCGCGCACATAGCCAAAGCGGCGCACAGAATTAAAGCCGAGGGTCGCATCATGAGTCACAATGCCGCCAGCCTCTTGCCCGCGGTGTTGCAGGGCGTGCAAGCCGAGGGCGGTGAAATTCGCCGCATCCGCCGTACCAATTACCCCGAATACACCGCATTCTTCGCGCAGTTTATCGTCGTCAAAGGGATTTGTGTGCATCTGGTCCAACGGTTGGGTCACGCGATAGGCTCCGGTATAAGACGTTACACCCCATGCCTTACGCCATCGCAGCGGTCGTGTCACTTTGCCAATGCGTAAAATAAGCGTTTTTCTGATGAAAACGAAAAAAAATGCGGTCTGCGTTCTGACGCAGTTGGCTAAAATTTAGGACGTTTCAAACTGATTTATGCGCTGCACTTGCCAACCAGTTGATCATATTGAGTTCTTAACCAACCCAATGCCGCTTCTGGGTTTTGATCCTTTACATCGTCCACATAGTGTTCAAAGACCGCCGCGGAGCGAGATGTTTCGAGCGCCACGATATCTTGGTTCGGCATGACGGTGAAATAGATGAAAAACCCAACGGCCACCAAGACAACGCCTCGGGCCACTCCAAACAAAAATCCCAGCATTTGGTCAAAACCACCAAAAATGGATCGTTGCACGATGGCAGAAAACAGGGGCGTGAAGAGGGAGACCAGCAACAGAGACAAAGCAAAGACGATGGCAAAGCTGGCAACAATTAACAATTCGCAGCTGTCCCCCAACATATCCCCCAGATAGGGAATTTGCCGCACCAAAGGTTGCGCTGTGTCGGCAAAGACGAATGCGATGAATGCCGCCGCGATCCAGCCGGCAATCGACGTAACCTCACGCACAAAACCGCGAGAATAGGCCAATAAGGCTGACATAACGATCGCAATCGCAACACCACCGTCGACTATTGTAAAACCGTCCACTGTGTTTCTCCACTCTCCGCTGTTCAGCGACTTCCGAACAGGTCTTCAACAAATTGAGCCAAATCATCCATCGGCCGCAATGTAATTCCCGCAATTTCTTCAAGTTTTTTGGCGGCCGGGGCCAGCGCCTGACAGAAACCAAGTTTCTGCGCTTCTTTCAACCTATTTTCTGCCTGTGAAACGGGTCGTAACGCGCCGGAGAGCGAAATTTCTCCAAAAATGACGGCATCTGACGGCAACGCGGTGTCTTCTCGGGCGGAAATTAAGGCTGCGGCCACGGCCAGGTCGGCTGCCGGTTCCGTGACCCGCATGCCGCCGGCCACATTCAAATAGACATCTAGGCCGGTGAAGGGGATGCCGCAGCGGGCTTCCAACACGGCAAGAATCATCGCCAGCCTTTGGCCATCCCAGCCGACAACGGAGCGTCGCGCCTGCCCGTGTGGGGATGGGGCGACGAGGGCTTGAAATTCGCAAAGAACTGGGCGCGTGCCTTCAATTCCGGCAAAGACCGCCGAGCCGGGTGTTCTCTTGCCGCGTTCGGATAAAAACAGAACAGAGGGGTTTTTCACTTCAACCAGCCCTTTGCCGGTCATCTCAAAAACGCCAATTTCATCCGCAGGACCGAAGCGGTTTTTCACGGCGCGCAGCAGGCGAAACTGATGATTGCGTTCACCTTCAAAGTACAAAACCGTGTCGACCATATGCTCCACCACCCGCGGACCGGCTATTTGCCCGTCTTTGGTGACATGCCCAACCATAATCACCGCCACGCCTTTGCGTTTGGCATAGCCGGTGAGCTCATGGGCGGAGGATCTTACCTGGCTGACCGAGCCGGGCGCCGCGTCGATGTGATCGGCCCACATGGTTTGAATGGAATCGATGATAACCAAATCGGGCTTTTCGGCATCCAAAGTGGTGAGAATGTCGCGCAGGTTGGTCTCCGCTGCGAGGATTACCGGGCTCTCGCTGAGGCCTAGGCGTTGTGCGCGCATGCGCACCTGTGCGGTGGCTTCCTCGCCAGAGATATAAATGACCTTCAATCGATTGCGGGCAAAGCGGGCCGCCGCTTGCAACAAAAGAGTAGATTTGCCGATTCCGGGATCTCCACCAACCAAGATCGCGCTGGCCTTGACCAGCCCGCCGCCTAAAACCCGGTCCAGCTCTGCCACGCCAGCCATTGTGCGTGCGGGCGGCTCTTCCACCGTGGCCAGATCGGTCAGTGTGATCGTCCGGCCGCGCTTGCCGCCCAGGGTTTTACCTGGCCCCGCAGAGAGCGGCCCTTGGTCGA
>JAKMFM010000141.1 GCA_022425445.1 Planktomarina sp. | reverse complement strand
CTGCTCTGTTGCGGTTTGAATGGTTTGATCCAACGTGGTTTGGATCAGAACATCTTCCGTGGTGTTGCGGGTGAAATACCTCGGACCTGTCGTCATGATCCAATCTGCAAAATATCCCCCTGCGCGGGCCGTGGCTGCAGGGCTGAGGCCCGCGGGATTGTCAATGGCAAAGCTGGCCTCGGTGGCAGAGAGGTAATTTTCCCGCAGCATCAACCCAAGGACCACCTTCGCACGCGCTCGTGCTCCCTTAAGATTATGGGTCGGCGCCAGCCGCGATGGGGCTTTGAGCAAGCCGGCCAACATGGCTGCCTCCGCCGCATTTACTTGATTGGCAGATTTACCGAAATACCTTTGAGCGGCGGCTTCAAAGCCGCGTGCGCCGGCGCCCAATGCGACGCGGTTGAGGTAGATTGTCAGGATCTCATCTTTGGAGTAGCGCAGCTCCATCGCAAGCGCGAAGCTGGCTTCTTTGATCTTGCGCCAGAGTGTGGTGCGGCGGCATTGCCGCTCATATTCGCGTTCAGAGGGCCAATCATCCGTATTGAAGGCGGCGCCCAAGCACAACAGCTTTGCAGTCTGCTGTGTGATGGTAGAGCCACCATGACCGGATAAAGGACCCCGTCCCTCACTCAAGTTGATCCGAATGGCAGAGGCCATGCCGCGGGGGCTGATGCCAAAATGACGGTAAAAGCGTCGATCTTCTGTGGCTACGACCGCGGCTTTCAAAAATGGTGAAATCGTCTGGGCGGTGATCATGCCGCCAAATTGGTCGCCGCGCCATGCGAAGACTGCACCAGTGCGGTCCATAAAAGTAACAGACCCGGCCGCTCGCCCGTCGATCATCTCATGAGCCTCGGGGAGCGTTGACGCGAAATACGCAACACCGAGACTGATCAATAAACAGACTACCAGCACAAGCCGCCAGATGAGAGCCCAGAGCATGCGAAAGGGCAGCAAGAAAGCGCGCCACAGAAGGGCGCGGAGCTGCGCAAACCATCCCTTTGCAGGGGGTTTTTGCGGGGTTTGCCCCGGTTTTGGTTTGCGGGCGGGCAGCGGTCCTCTTCGATCTGCGACGAGGGGTTTGATTGGCCCTGAATATTTCTTTGCCATATGCCTGTTTGGTGTTGCTTTATGAACGCAGTTTACCGCGCTGGAATGCATTTGTTGAGCCCAGTGTGGCATGCTCGGCGGCAATTGACCATCGCCGGCTGTCTTGGCCTTAAATAAGCTTCGGCGTGCCCGGTTTCTGGCGGGTACGATCCCACCAGAAGGGCTGAATTTTACTGAATTTTATTTGAGGGCCGTAGCCAACGCTTGTGCCAAAATTGGCACGGTTTGCGCGTTGAGTCCGGCAATATTGATCCGGCTGTCTCCGACCATATACACGCCATTGTCTGCGCGTATGGTTTCGACCACCTCAGGAGAAACTCCCAAGCGCGAGAACATCCCACGATGTTTTGCGATAAAATCGAAACGGTCAGAATTCGTCCGCTGGCGCAGCTCGTCGGCCAGCTGCTGACGCAGGCCCAGCATGCTCAGGCGGGTATCTTCCAGCTCTCTGGCCCAGCTGCTGCGCAGTTCGGTATCGGCCAAAATCATCGTAACCAGCCGCGCACCGTGGTCGGGTGGAAATGAGAAGTTTTGACGGTTCAAAAACGCCATATTGCCTTGGGTTGTCGCTGTCAGGGCGGCGCTTGGGGAGATGGCCACCAAAATCCCGGTACGCTCTCGGTAAATGCCGAAATTCTTTGAGCAGCTGGCCGCAATCAGGCATTCGGGCAATTGACTGGCAATTTTGCGGGTGAAACGCGCATCGTCTTCAAGCCCGTCTCCAAAGCCTTGGTATGCGATGTCAACGAATGGAATCGCGCCATTGGCCGCAAGGGCGGCTATGATCTGATCTTCTTGCTCTTCGGTCAGGTTTGCACCGGTCGGATTGTGACAACATCCATGCAGCAAGACGATATCGCCAGCGGGTATGGCTTTGATATCTGTCAGCATGGAGTCAAAATCCACATCACCTGTTTGGGAATCAAAATAGCGATATTCTGCCAAGGGCATGCCAAGATATTTGACGATCGAAGGATGGTTGGGCCAGGTCGGATTGGACAGCCAGACCGTAGCTGTCGGCGCTGCGATTTTCACCAGCTCGAGCGCTTGGCGCACGGCGCCTGTGCCGCCGGGGGTGGCGACGGCTGAAAGCCGGTCTTTGGCCACAGTTCCCCCCAGTACCAATTCGATCATGGCTGCGGAAAATTCAGGAGCTCCGGCGAGGCCGACGTAGGCTTTGCTCTCTTGGGTCTGCCACAAAAGCTCTTCAGCGGATTTGATGGCGCGCATGACGGGGGTTGCGCCTGTGGCGTCCTTATAAACCCCAACCCCAAGGTCGATCTTGGTGTCCCTCGGATCGGCACGATAAGCGGCCATGAGGGCCAAAATTTTGTCTTGTGGTTGGGCGGTCAGGTTGCTGAGCATCAGCTATCTCCAGTGGCGACATTAAGGGTTGGGAACTGGCCCCATTCGGTCCAACTTCCGTCATAAAGGGCGTGATCGGTCTTGCCGATGCGTTCGAGGGCGAGCGATAACACGGCGGCCGTGACACCCGATCCGCAGGTTGTAATTGCAGGCTTTGATAAATCGACGCCAGCTTTGCGAAACTCTTCACTCAGCTCGTCTATCGTTTTCATCGTATGATCGCCGTTGAGCACTTGGGTGAAGGGAAGGTTTTTTGAGCCCGGAATATGGCCGGCCCGCAGGCCCTGGCGCGGTTCTGGCGCATCCCCACGAAAGCGCGCGGCGGCGCGGGCGTCAATGATCTCGTGATCGCGCAGTTTAGCGGCATGGGCGACCTGTGTGACGTCGCGCACCATATGGGGGCGCAGCTGGACGGTCATGTGGCGATCTCGAATGATCGGAGCACTTATATCCACCGGATTGCCATCGGCGATCCATTTCGGCAGACCTCCATCCAGCACGGCAATTGCGTCATGGCCCATCATGCGAAAGAGCCACCAGACCCGAGCAGCAGAAAACAGGCCTTTTGAATCATATACAACAATTTGATGCCCATCACCGACACCTAAAGCGCGCACGCGGGACATGAATTTTTCAACCGGTGGCACCATATGCGGCAGGCTAGAGCGGTGATCTGAAATATCATCGATATCAAAAAACCGCGCGCCTGGAATATGGCCGTTTTCAAACTCAGCGAAAGCGTTGCGATCTTCATTTGGCAGATGCCAGCTGGCATCCAGAACGCGCAGGTCGGGATGTTTCAAATTGTTCTTGAGCCATTGTGTCGAGACAAGTGTTTTTGGATCGTCCTGTGCCATGCAGCCCCCTTGGGATGGCTTTCGATTTAACGGCAGAAGAGTAACAAAACAAGAGGGGCAAGGCCTATAGTTTGCATCGCGCTTGCAGCGGCGCTCTAGATGCCTTGCTTCAACAACCGTTGTTTTTGCCGACCCCAGTCGCGCTTTGCCTCTGTCGCCCGTTTATCGTGGTTCTTTTTGCCCTTGGCGATGCCCAATTTAATTTTCACACGGCCCACATGGTTGAAATACATCACCAATGGCACGAGCGTCATTCCCTCGCGTTGGGTGGCGTTCCAAAGCCGCGACAGCTCGCGTTTGGACACCAATAACTTGCGTCGACGTTTCTCGAGATGCCCCCAGGTCTGCGCTTGCTCATAGGGGGCAATGTAGGAGTTCACCAACCACAGCTCTCCCTCTTCAACCGCCGCATAGCTTTCGGCGATGTTGCCAGATTTTTCCCGCAGAGATTTCACCTCAGAGCCCATGAGCATGACGCCGCATTCGATATCGCTTTCAATTGCATAGTCGTATCGCGCTCGGCGATATTCAGCGATGATTCGGTAATTGGGATCTGATTTTGTTTGGGCCATGGTGCCGCCTATCTAGGTAGGGCAAATCGGCTTGCCAATTGGCCAGCCGCCTATTGCGCAATCACATTGCCCCAAACCGAGCTTGGGGCAATGGGCTTAGTTGATCAATCCGGCGTGGCGCAGGGCAGCGTCCATGGCGGATTTCGCGTTATCGCTCAAACCAACCAAAGGTGAACGCACCTCTTGCGTGCACAGCCCCAATTTGGACAGTCCGTATTTGGCACTGACCAGACCGGGTTCTTGGAATGTGGCGAGGTGGAGCGGCATCAATTTGTCCGTGATTTTGAGCGCGGTTGCGTAATCGCCAGCCAACGTCGCCTGTTGCATTTGCGCGCAAAGAGCCGGGGCCATATTGGCGGTCACTGAGATGCAGCCGATGCCGCCATGGGCGTTGAAGCCGAGGGCTGTTGCGTCTTCGCCAGAGAGTTGAATAAAGCCTTCGCCGCAGCTAAGGCGTTGTTTTGGAACGCGCGACAAATCGCCTGTGGCATCTTTTACGCCGATGATGTGTTTGTGATCCGCCAGCTCGCCCATGGTTTCAACACTCATATCCACTGCGGAACGGCCGGGAATATTGTAGATGATGATATCCATGCCGCAGTCGGCTGCGGCGAGAAAATGTGCCTTCAATCCGGCTTGCGTGGGTTTGTTGTAATAGGGCGTCACCACCAAGGCTGCGGTGGCACCCGCTTCTTTGGCCGCTGTGACCAGGCGTACGGTTTCGGCTGTATTGTTGGAGCCGGCACCGGCGATCACAGGAACCCGTCCGGCCGCTTGTGCGACCACAACTTCCACAACCATGTCATGCTCTTCATGTGTCAAAGTGGGGCTTTCGCCGGTTGTGCCCACTGGCACCAACCCATTGCTGCCTAGGTCAATGTGCCAATCGACCAGCTTCTTGAGCGCATCGACATCCACTTTTCCGTTTGCAAACGGCGTGACAAGTGCAGGCAGAGATCCTGTAATCATTGCGCTTCCTTTCATCTGGGGCGTAAGTGCCCGGGCAGTCGTCGGCGGACACTAGCTTGCCGCATCAGATTTGCCAAGATTTGCGATTGAAAGTTTTTGCCTCAGAGCGCAAGTTAAAGCTCATGCGTATTCTCCTTTATCTCCTGGTCTCTTGGTGCTTCGCAACATCTACCTTGGCACAGGACGGGGCCGCTTTGGCCTCTTTGCGCGCTGCCTATGTCGCGCAAGCGAAGGGCAAATGGGACGAGGCGCTGGATCTGGCCAAACCGGCGGGGCGGGTGGCGGTTGACCTCATTCAATGGGATCGCCTGCGCGCGGGGCACGGCCAATTTACTGAGGCGATTACGTTTTTAAAGCGCCGTCCGGATTGGCCCGGTTTGCCCTATTTGCGCCAGCGCTCCGAGGCGACCATCGAGCCAGACGCCGCGCCGCAGGATGTGATCGATTTTTTCTCTAATCATCCGCCGAAGACCGCAAAGGGCGCTTTGCGACTGGCGCAGGCGCTCAATAAAATTGGGCAGAAAGCGAGCGGCATTACGGCGGCACAATGGGGATGGAGCAGTTTTAACATGCTCGCGAGCCTCGAGGACGCGTATCTTGAGATGTTTGGGCCGCATTTGAAAGCACAACATGCCGCACGCTTAGATCTTTTGCTCTGGCAGGGTGATTTGGCTAGTGCGGAACGACTGATGGGGCGCGTCACCGCCGGGCAGGCGCATTTGGCCCGTGCCCGAATAGCGCTGCAAAGGAAAGAGAACGGTGTTACGCGGTTGCTGGCCAATGTGCCAAAAAGCCTGAAATCCGATCCCGGTTTGGCCTATGACCGGTTTCAATGGCGGCTTGCACGCGGGCACACAGAGGGTGCCATCGATCTGATGCTGCAAAGATCCTCCTCAGCCTTGGCATTGGGACGACCAGAGAAATGGGCCGACCATCGTATGTCGATTGCGCGGGATCTTCTGTGGGATGGGGCCCATGCAAAAGCCTATGAGCTGGCTGAAAGTCACCATTTGGCGCCGGGAGATGGCTACGCGGCCTTAGAGTGGTTGGCGGGCTTTATTGCTTTGCGAAAATTGAAACGCCCCGAGACAGCATTGGTGCATTTCAAAAATCATGGATCGGCTGTTGGCAGCGAAATTTCATTGGGCCGGACCCATTATTGGCAAGGTCGGGCATTCAAAGCCTTGGGCCAAGCAGATAAGGCGCAGCAGGCTTTCGCTCAGGGCGCGCGCTTTCAAACCTCGTTTTACGGATTGCTCGCCGCCCAAGAGGCAGGGCTGCCGATGCAGCCCAGTTTGGCTGGAACTGAGGTGGAACCAGAGTGGCGGCAGGCCGACTTTGTGAAGTCCAGCGTCTATGAGGCTGGGCTTCTATTGATTCAGGTCGACCGTTCGCGGTTTGGCGTGCGATTTTTGACCCATTTGGCTGAAAGTCAAAGTCCGAAGGGGTTGGCGCAAATGGGCCGTATGGCCGAAGAGATGGATCATCCTTACTTGGAGCTTATGCTGGGCAAACGCGCTTCACGCTATGGGAAAATGATGGAACGGCATTTCTACCCATTGACCTCGCGATTGATGCGACCCGGCGCAATCGCGCCTGAGTTGACTTTGGCGATCGCCCGTCGGGAAAGTGAGTTTTTTGCAGGCGCAATTTCGGGGGTAGGCGCGCTGGGCTTGATGCAGGTCATGCCCCGAACAGCCAAGGAAATGGCCGGTAAGTTGGGGGTAGGCTATTCGCATAGCAAGATGCTGAAGGATCCGGACTATAATGCAAAGATCGGCATCCGATACCTTGAGGAGTTGACAGAAGAATTTGGCAATAGCCCCGTTCATATAGCCGCAGCCTATAATGCTGGCCCCAGCCGCGCCCATGCTTGGACCGCCAAACTTGGCGATCCGCGCGCGCCGGAGGTGGATGTGATCGATTGGATCGAACAAATTCCGTTCAGCGAGACCCGCAACTACGTGATGCGAGTGACGGAAAGCCTGCCCAATTATCGCGCGCGTCTGGCGGGCCAAGCGTTGCCTTTGCGGTTTTTGCAAGAATTGAAGGGCGCCTACAGCCCAGAGCCGATTTTCGCCGCTCCGGCAGTTTCGCTGCGCCCGATGAGCCGGTAGTGCCGCCGCTGC
>JAKMFM010000139.1 GCA_022425445.1 Planktomarina sp. | reverse complement strand
TGCTGGGCTGCGTCTGTGGCAACCTAGCCCTGACACATCTGCCCTTTGGTGGCATTTACCTTGTCGGCGGCATGGCGCAGGTCTTGGCAGACTATTATCACGACAGCGCGTTTCAACGCGCCTTTGTCGCGAAGGGGCGGTTTGCTGAATTTATGGACCAATTTTCCGTGCATTTGGTACAAGACGACCACGCGCCCCTTGTCGGATGCATTGCACATCTGCAACATCATGGGCATGACAAGCTCTGACATTCTTCCAAACGCACAGGTCCGCCAGCACTTTTTAGACCGTCATCAGCTGCGAACGCCCCCGCTTGGCACGCAACTGCATCAGACGTTGCGTGACCTGAAATTTGTGCAAGTCGACAGTATCAACACCCTCGCCCGGGCGCATGATCTGATTTTGTGGTCCCGGCAACAAAGCTATCGCCCACCCGCGCTGCGCAAAATGGTAGATCGCCGCCGCGAAGCTTTTGAAGCTTGGACCCATGATGCCTCAATCTTACCCATCGCAGCCTTTCCCCATTGGCAGCACAAATTCGCGCGCGACTCAGCGCGCCTGCAAAAGCGATGGAAGGCTTGGCATCGCGGAGACTTTTTGAAGCAGACCGAAACAGTCTTAGACCAGATCGCTCGGCAAGGACCCTTGGGATCTGGGGACGTTGGCGCACAGGAACGGCGTGGAACCGGCGGTTGGTGGGATTGGCATCCTTCAAAAACCGCACTCGAATATCTCTGGCGTACGGGACGCATCGCCGTTAGCCGACGCGAGGGCTTTCGCAAGATCTATGATTTGACGGAAAATGTCATTCCGCAAAACATACGCAGCGACCGACCATCCTTTCATGACAGCGTCGATTGGGCCTGCCAAGGGGCGCTGCGTACCTTGGGCTTTGCCACCGCGAAAGAAGTCAGCGAATTTTATGAATTTGTAACCCCCACCGAAGCGCGGGCCTGGGTCGCGCACGGGCTAAAATCGGGCGCACTGCGCGAAATCAAAACCCAAGCGGCAAACGGTCAACTGCGTGACCGCGTGGTGTTCACGCAAGATTGGCCGCATCTGCAAAAGCCTCTAGCCCTGTCCAACCGATTACGCATTCTCAGCCCCTTTGATCCGGCGCTGCGCAATCGCGCGCGCGCGGAAGAGATTTTTGGCTTTTCCTTTCGCATCGAAATCTTCGTTCCGGCTGCGCGGCGCAAATATGGGTATTATGTCTTTCCAATACTCGAAGGCAGCACCCTTATTGCCCGTTTAGAAATCAAAGCCAACAAAAATAAAAATGCTATTGAAATTATAGGATTATGGACCGAAGCGAATGTAAAACTTAGCCCCGCACGCACCGAACGGCTCGTCGCAGAGCTCAAGCGCATCTGCCGGCTGGCCGACTGCAAAGACGTCACAGGCCTGGAGATCTTTCGGCACCTATAGAACGAAAATTTCGCTCAAATATCCAACTTATGCACCCCGCCTGCCTTGGCGGCCCGGCTTTGGCAGAGTATCATTGTGGTTTCGCGTTGCGCTGCCGAAAGCACGAAGTCACGATGCTCAACCGCACCCGAGACTAGCGTGCATTTGCAGACACCGCAGAGCCCATCGGCACATTTCACATCCACCGGCACCCCAGCGGCGATCAGCGCATCACTGGCCGATTGCGCCGCGGTTACGGAAATTTTTTGCCCGTTTGCCCGCTCAATTTCGAAAGGAAAATTCTCACGCTCCGGCAGCTCCGGTAGCGTAAAGAACTCGGCATGCAGCGCCACTTCTGGATACCCAATAGAACGGGCATGCTCTAAAATAGCGCTCATGTAAGCATCGGGACCACACACATATATGTGCATACCGGCTTCATAGCTTGGCACGGCTCGCGCAATATCAAGCCGCGTGCCCTGATCGGAGTAATGCCGGCTGACACGATCGGCCCAAGCCAATCCGTCAAATGCACCATCGAAGGCGGCTTTGGACTTTTGACTGGCTGAATACATCAAACGAAACGCTCCGCCCTTGCGATGCAGATCATGGGCAAAGGCCAGCATCGGCGTCACACCAATGCCGCCACCAAAAAGCAAGGACATCTTGGCCGAAGGATCCAATTCAAAATGATTGATGGGTTTGGAGACAAAAACGCGCCGCCCGGGCTCGAAAATTCGGTGCATCAACTGCGACCCCCCCCGTCCCTCGGGCTCTTGCAAGACCGCAATTTCATAACAGCTGCGATCGCCAGGGTCACCGCACATGGAATATTGCCGCAGATATTCAGGCGCGACAACAATATCCAAATGCGCTCCCGCCGTCCATCGAGGCAAATCCCCGCCATCCACCGCCACAAGCCGATATTTCTTAACCGCACCCGGGCAATCTTCCACCTCTGCGATAGACACTTGCAGAACCGGCGCTTCGTGATCATTTTGGTAAAGATGCATATGATCCCGGGCGCCTGCAGCAGATTTCGCTTGATAGGCCTCTGCTGTGATCATGGCTTGATAGGCCGCAATTCCAGCTTCGCGGTCCATAGGCGCGGGATAAGGGTATGGGTGCGGCGCCAAAGGTGCGGGATAAACCGCCAAAGTCTGATCTTGATATTTTAGATCCAGATCTTTTTGCAAAGACCGCGCGTTGACCGCATGAGATGTTGGGCGATACCCACCGTCCCCAGTCAATTCCAAATCCCACCACCATTTTTTGACCGGGTTGAGCTCACCGCGACCGGCCAAATCATCCATCTTTGCCAATATTGCTGCCATCTGCGGCACGTTCATCGCCGCCCAGCGGAAGGGCGCATCGGCAAATAACCCCTCAAGGTTCCAAGGGCAGGTTTTCATACAACGTCCACACATAGCGCCACCTGGGGTGCTGATGCGGTAGCTAGCACATTTCTGGCTGTCCGATTTCCAAATTTCATACCCGTTGAACATCAATTTTGGCCCAGCCGTAATCGCCCCTGAGGGACATTCGCGGGCACATTTATTGCAGCTTTGGCAAAATCGCTGCAGGCCAAAATCTATCGGCTTGTCGTGGGCCAGCGGCAGGCTTGTGGTCACCACGCCGGATTTCAAACGCGGACCCAGAAAAGGATTGAGTATCACCTCGCCAATACGGCTGACCTCCCCCAGACCAGACAGCAAAAGCAATGGCGGTTGTAACACCTCGCCGTCCATCACCGTATGCGCCTTGGCCTTATAGCCCAAGTTGCGGATATGTTGTGCTATGATGCCGCCCAGAAGGGAAAACCGCAGATAGGCTCGCATGGATTGCGCCACTGAAATCCAATCATCGCCCGAAGCTCCCTCCATCGTTTCAAACCCTTGATCGACAATCATACTGATGGCCTGATCATGAGGCGGGAGGATGGGCGCACCTCGAGCGTCGTGGGAATACCATGACCAATCGGGGCAGCGTGACAGACCCGTGGCATCAATGCCTAGAAAATAGCTGGCGCCTTTGATGTTATCGGCTGCCAGCTCCGGCGCAATCTGTTGTGCTTGGGCGGCCGGCTCCCCATCCTGCAAAAGCACAAGCGCCCCCAGCAGCCGGCGTTGCGCCGAGCTGGGCGCCGCCTTGCGCACATAGTGCCCGGCGGTGGCGCCTTTTTGCAGCTCGGGTCCCATATCGCCAAATTGCGCGCGCGCGAACATATCCGTGCGTTTGGGCACCCGAGCCACATTCGGCTCATCAATATAGGTGGTGGGGGTCGCGACGCGCTTTAGGGTTTCAAACGGATGGGCACCCAGCGCGTAATCCCGGCGTGCATAAGGATCATGAGAGCGACGGCTCCCGCCTCCATGGCGCCCCA
>JAKMFM010000134.1 GCA_022425445.1 Planktomarina sp. | reverse complement strand
TTGGTCCAAGGTCTTACCTTTGGGGCGGTTAAATAATGCTTTGTGATTTGGCCATCATATCGTCGCTGGCTACAGACCGTAACGGCGGGCTGGGGTAAGCCATGTCGATTATCCAGCCGGAAATTGAGTTCGTTGATAGATCCACGAGGAGCATCCGCTATCTGGAGCACGGTTTGCCGACAGATTTGTGCCGTTGGCACAGTCACGAAGAATATGAGCTACATTTCATCGCAGAAACCCGAGGCAAGGCCTTTGTCGGAGATTATATTGGCGATTTCGGACCGGGCGCGCTTTATCTTACCGGCCCGAACTTGCCACATAATTGGGTGACGGATGATGTCTGGACGCGTGAAGTAAAGATCCGCGATATGTTGGTTCAGTTCAATCAATCCAGCTTTGATGCGTTGAAAACGGCTTTTCCTGAATTCGCCGATATGCAGCGCATGTTGACCCTATCGCAATCTGGCATTGAGTTTGTTGGGTTTAACCCAACGTTTGCACGTGGCCATATGGAAGCAATTCGTGATGCCCGTGGGCCAGATCGGATTGTGGCGTTTTTGCGCCTCATGGTGCGGGTGAACGAACATGCTGAAAAGAAGGTGCTTTCTGTCAGCAAGATGGTTCAAACGGATGGCAATGGTAAGCAGGCGCGTATCGGTGAAGTTATTGATTTTGTAATTAATAATTTCGCTGAAGATATATCTGTTGAGCGCGCGGCTGCAATTGCACGCATGTCTCCCGCGGCGTTTTCGCGCAACTTTCAAGCGACCACAGGTCACAAATTTGTTGAATTTGTGACCCGCATCAGAATTGGACAAGCCTGCGGTATGCTCTATGCCACCGATGCGCAGGTCTCCTCGATTTGCTTCGATGTTGGATTTCAAAACCTGGCGAATTTCAATCGCCATTTCTTAAAGATGAAGCAAATGACCCCCACGGAATATCGGCAAACTGCACAAGCTGATCTGGCCCCCAATTTAGGAGTTGTCTCATGAACCGAATGTCTTCTCCTGCCTTATTTGAGACTCGCTATGATCGTTCCGCTTGTGACATCGGCATAGTGCATTTGGGCTTTGGTGCTTTCCATAGAGCGCATCAGGCGCTCTATGTCGACGATTACATGGATCAAACAGGCGATCTGCGCTGGGGTATTGCAGCGGTCAATTTACGGGCTGCGGAATCACATAATTTTGCACAACTTAACGAGGCAAGTCACGGCTATGTTCTGAAATCCATGTCCAGCTGCGGGGATGTCAATTTCCGCCGCGTGCGGTCGCATGTGAAATTCTCTGATTGGGCGGATGACGCTGAGCAAGCCGAAGCGCTCGTGGCGAGTCCTTCGGTGCATATGGTGACGATCACCGTGACCGAAAGTGGTTATTATATGGGAGAAACCGGGGCGCTAAACCCTGAAGATCCCAGCATAGTTGCGGAGCTTGATGGCGGTGCACCGCGCACTGTTTATGCCTATTTGACCCGCGCTTTGGCTCGGAGAAAAGCGGCGGGCTTGGGCGGAATTTCGATTTTATGCTGCGATAACATTCGGCGAAATGGCAAAATGCTGCAGCGTAACCTTTTTGCCTATCTCGATTTGATTGGTGCCGAGGACCTTGGTGAATGGGTGCGCAACTGCGTTACGTTTCCTTGTTCCATGGTGGACCGGATCACACCGCGCAGTACCAAGGCTTTGCAAAGCGAAGTGGACGCCCTTTTTGGTCCTGATCCCTTCTCTCCGGTGATGGCGGAAGATTTCACACAATGGGTGGTGGACGATCATTTTGCCGCTGCGCGACCTGATCTCACGAAGGTGGGTGTGACTTTCACAAAGAATGTTGACCCATACGAGGAAGCAAAAATTCGCATTCTCAATGGGGGTCATACCTGTTTGGCGTATTTGGGGGCTTTGGCCGGGCATCACACTTTTGATCAGGCGATGGCCGATCCCCAGCTCTTCGCGCATTTTGAAGAATTTGAACGCAATGAAGTCTTGCCAGCTTTGGTTGACGAGCTGCCGTTCGATAAAAACCTCTATCTTGATCAAATCATCACGCGGTTCAAAAATGCATCCATTGGGGATACGGTTGAGCGGATTTGTGCGGATGGATATCTGAAGTTTCCAATCTTTATTCATCCAACCCTTGCGGGATGCCTGAAACACGGAATTATGCCGCAGGCTGGTCTGCGCGCAATTGCGAGCTGGTATGTCTTTTGTAAGCATATCGAGGCTGGCACTCTGCCGATCGCATATGGGGAGCCATATTGGGACAACCTGCGCGAGCTGTTGCAGAACGGTCAAGTTGATCGTTTTGCCCAATCCGCTTCGCTTTGGGGCACCCTGCCGCAGGACCATCCAGAATTTATAACAGCTTTGATTGCTGCAATCACAGAAATGGAAAAAAAATGGCCAGTCTAAAAATTCGTGACGTCAAAAAATCTTATGGTGATCTTCAGGTCATGCATGGGGTGGACTTGGATGTTGAAGAAGGCGAGTTTGTTGTTTTCGTTGGACCGTCAGGCTGTGGCAAGTCGACGTTGCTGCGGATGATCGCAGGTTTGGAAGAAGTCACCTCCGGTGAGATTTCCATTGGCGACAACGTTGTAAATGACGTGGCGCCGGCCAAGCGCGGCGTGGCAATGGTGTTCCAATCCTATGCGCTCTATCCGCATATGACTGTTTTTAACAATATGGCTTTTGGCCTGAAGCAGGCGAAAACGTCGCCGAAGGAGATTGATCACCGGGTGCGTGAAGCTGCGGAAGTGCTCCAGATCACGGATTATCTGGACCGCAGCCCGCGCAATCTGTCGGGTGGGCAGCGTCAGCGTGTGGCGATTGGCCGGGCCATTGTTCGGGATCCCGAAGTGTTTTTGTTTGACGAGCCCTTGTCCAATCTCGATGCCGCTTTGCGCGTGCAAACGCGCTTGGAAATTGCCCGTTTGCACGAGCGGTTAAAGTCTACCATGATCTATGTCACCCATGACCAGGTTGAGGCTATGACGCTCGCCGATAAAATTGTCGTCATGCGGGCCGGGCAGGTTGAGCAAATTGGCTCTCCCATTGATCTTTATCGCAACCCTGCGAATGCATTTGTGGCGCAGTTTATCGGCAGTCCGAAGATGAATTTTTTTACGGAAGCAGATTTGGCCAAAAACGGTAAAAAGTCTTTGCCAGCAGCGGCCAGTGGCGCGCATATTGGCATTCGTCCAGAGCATCTGACGGCCTGTACTGAGGCTAAGGCGATTGTTGGGGGGACATTGGATCTTGTGGAGCAATTGGGCGAATATGCTTTGGTTCACTTGGTGGGCGCCTCTGGAGAGGCCTTCATCGTGAAAATGGAGCATCCGCCCGCAGCCGTAAAAGGTGAAACCATGTGGTTTACGGCGCAAAGCGATGTTCTGCACCTATTTGACCAAAGCTCGGGTTTGCGCATCGACGCGGCTAGCACATCCAGTTGATAGCGGCGCAACGCGTCCTGTGATGACTTTGAGGATGCACAGTCACCCCGCCGCATGCGGGGTAATGACCTCAATATGAGAGAGACAATCGGCGCCGGGCCTCAGGCTCTAGGCCTGCGCTAAAAGATCCTCGACGCGGGCAATTTTGCTGTCCCTATCATAGCCGTCAAAATAGACAGAGTTCATGATTTGCGGCGGACCGAAGAAGAAGCGCTCATACAGCGCTTGGCGATTGCCGAAGCCGGACACGGCAATGTCATGGGCTAGGCGATACAGGGCGACGCGATCGTGGCTGTCCATGTGGGTCAGTTGGAAAT
>JAKMFM010000132.1 GCA_022425445.1 Planktomarina sp. | reverse complement strand
CAATGCAGCCATTATTCCACGCAATCACCTGATCGAGGCCATGATCGCTGACGCAGTTGCCGGTGACTTGCGGCTGTTTCATGCGTTGCACGGCGCGCTTAAAACTCCATTTTCGCACTGTGAGAACCTAAGATTCGTCGCACCGCCAAGCCCGCAAGATATTGTAACAAATACTTTTTGCGGCACTTGATCGTCGCGCTTTGGCGAAACGTGACTGCCTTTGGGTTTTGAGATACCCTGCAAGACGGGCTGCACGCGCGGATTTCTACTGCCAGAAACTGAGGTCACCCGGCCTATTTTAACCGCAGCCTATATTGTGGTTTAGCGCTCTATCATCGTACAAGGCCCCACCGTTGTGCCGTCGGCCCGGCGGATAAGCGATAATCCTGATCCGCGCTTATGTTGGCCGGGCAGTATGGGCGTGAGTAACGATATGACGAAAGATATCATTCAAAGATGCGAACGAAATGGGCTTCGCATGACCGATCAACGTCGCACCGTTGCGCAAGTCCTGGAAGCCTCCCAAGATCATCCGGATGTAGAAGAGCTCTATGCGCGCGCCCTCAAACTTGATCCGCGCATATCAATCGCGACAGTCTATCGCTCGGTCAAACTTTTTGAAGAATCGGGCATTCTTGAGAAGTTGGAGTTTGGCGATGGTCGGGCGCGCTATGAGGATGCAGAGCGCGACCATCACGATCACTTGATCGACATGAACAGCGGCGAGGTGGTTGAATTCATCGACCCGGACATTGAAGCGCTGCAAGAAAAAATTGCTGAACGGCTCGGTTACCGCCTAAAAGGCCATCGTTTGGAACTGTACGGCGTGCCGATTAAGCGCAGCGACGATGTCTGACGGGCTAAAACGCGAGAATCTGCTCGGTATCGCCTTCATCACCTTGGCAATGGCTGCCTTTGCGGTGGAAGATTCCTTAATCAAACTTCTGTCAACGCGCCTGTCGTCGGGTCAAATCCTAGTGATGATCGGTTTTGGCGGCACGCTGAGCTTTCATGCCTGGAGCCATCATAGAGGTGAGGGATTGACGGGGGCGATGATCCGCAATCCCTGGGTCATTGGCCGCACCCTGTCTGAGCTGGTCGGGACTGCGTTTTTTGTGCTCGCCTTAGCGGTTGTGCCCATTACCACTGTCTCAGCCATCATTCAGGTCAGCCCGCTATTGGTGACCTTGGGCGCCGCTGTTTTACTGCGCGAGAAAGTGGGGCTCCGGCGCTGGAGCGCAATTTTTTTGGGTCTGTTCGGCGTTGCGGTGATCCTAAGACCTTGGTCTACGGCTTTCGAGGCCTCGGCACTCTTAGCACTCATGGGGGTGATCGGCCTCTCCGCGCGCGACGTGGCGACCCGGCGCATTGCCAAATCCACACCCAGCTTGGCGCTCGCGACATTAGGGTTTGGCGCCACCATCCCAGCAGGATTGATCCTTTTGATCTTCGATCCACGCTTCATTTGGCCCACGTCATCAGAAGCGCTGCTGATTGCGGTCAGCATTTTGATCGCCATCGGCGGATATTACTGCATTATCGCTGCCATGCGTATCGGTGAGGTCTCTGCCGTGGTTCCTTTTCGGTACTCGCGATTGCTCTTCGGGGTGACCATTGGCGTGTGGTATTTTGGCGAAGTGCTTGACCGTTGGACACTCATCGGCTCGGCCATTGTTGTGCTATCGGGCCTCTATGCCCTGTGGCGCGAAGCACAACTGCGGTAGAATTGCGTCAAATCGCTCTTTCACCTGCGGGCCCCTCTTGATAAACCCCGCGCAACAGTAACTTATCGGAGCTTCACCCATGTCCACCATTATCGATATTCACGCCCGCGAAATTCTTGACAGCCGGGGCAACCCCACTGTTGAGGTTGATGTGATCTTAGAGGATGGAACTCTCGGCCGCGCCGCCGTACCGTCAGGAGCCTCAACCGGCGCCTATGAGGCGGTTGAGCTGCGTGATGGCGATAAAACCCGCTATATGGGCAAGGGCGTGTTGACGGCGATCGAAAATGTGAACGGTGAGATAGCCGATGCGTTGATTGGCTTTGAAGCCGATGAACAGGTTGCGATTGACCAGGCCATGATTGAAATGGACGGCACTCCCAATAAATCCCGCCTGGGTGCGAATGCGATTTTGGGGGTTTCCTTGGCCGTTGCGAAAGCTGCTGCCGATTATTGTGGCCAGCCGCTTTATCGCTACGTCGGGGGCACCTCAGCACGTGTATTGCCTGTGCCGATGATGAATATTCTGAATGGCGGCGAGCATGCGGACAACCCAATTGATATCCAAGAATTTATGATCATGCCTGTTGCCGCTGAAAACATCCGTGATGCGGTTCGAATGGGTGCGGAAGTGTTCCACACGCTCAAAGCCGATCTCATTGCTGCAGGCCTCTCAACAGGCATTGGCGATGAAGGCGGCTTTGCCCCCAATATCTCATCCTCACGCGCAGCTTTAAATTTCATTGTGCAGGCCATCGAGAAAGCCGGCTACAAGCCCGGCGAAGACATTTACCTCGCCATGGATTGCGCTGCGAGCGAATATTGCAAAAACGGCGTCTATGAACTGAAGGGCGAAGGCAAGTCGCTCAGCTCCGCAGAAAATGTCGCCTATCTGGCTGCCTTGGTTGAAGACTACCCAATCATCAGCATTGAGGATGGATGTGATGAGGATGATTGGGACGGTTGGAAACTCTTGACCGAGACCCTTGGCGATCGTTGCCAATTGGTCGGCGACGATCTGTTTGTGACCAATCCCGAACGTTTGGCCATGGGCATTGAGCGCGGGTCGGCAAATTCCATGCTGGTGAAAGTCAACCAAATTGGCTCGCTGACCGAGACAATGCGCGCTGTAGAAATGGCCCATCGCGCGGGCTTTACAAATGTTATGAGCCACCGCTCTGGTGAGACAGAAGACGCGACCATCGCGGATCTGGCCGTCGCCACCAACTGCGGGCAGATCAAAACCGGCTCATTGGCCCGTTCTGATCGGCTCGCGAAATACAACCAATTGATCCGTATTGAGGAAGAATTGGGCGACACTGCTATCTATGCAGGCCGCTCGATCCTCAAAACCTAACGCCAAAACCTTGGACCGGTGGGGATATGGAGGCTGTCTTTGCACTTTCCCACCGCTCTTCTTGGCCGCAGGACTATGGCAGGCTGATTTTTCCACCACAGAGAGGCGCTTTGGCCGCGGTGGTTGCCGGAAATGAGGTCGGCAAGCCCCACGCGACGCGGGCCGCCAGATAGGCGAAGGCCTGGGCTTCAAGCATGTCGCCATCTAACCCTATGTCATCAATATCCAAAACCACCATCGGCAATTTCATTGCCAATTGGCGCATCATTTCGCGGTTTTTTCGACCACCGCCACTGATCCACATCTGTTTGGGCCGAACGGGCATGAGCGCCAAGCTCGCCGCCACAGCCGCCACACATATGGCTGTCAATGTTGCGGCACCATCCGCGGCACTCAGCTGCGCCACAAGACCGGTCATGTCGCCAAAGCCGTCTCGGTCCAAAGACTTTGGCGCGGGACGTGCAAAATAGGGATGCTGCATAAAGCTGGCCACAACCTGCGTATCCACCCGACCGGACGCGGCCAAGGCGCCGGCCGCATCATAGGCTTGTCCCGTCGTTTTTAAGATGAAATCATTCAACGGCGCATTGGCCGGGCCAGTGTCAAAGGCAAGCAAGCCTTGTTCTGGTGGCAAGCGGGCATCAACCCAGGTGATATTGCCGACACCACCGAGATTCACAATCGCAAC
>JAKMFM010000088.1 GCA_022425445.1 Planktomarina sp. | reverse complement strand
AAAGCCTCGGGCGTAAAGGCGTCTTCGGTCAATAGCCGCGCGCCCCCTGCCTCTACCAATTCGCGGGCATTGGCGGTTTGCTCGTCCCGGATGGCCGCCGCCAGCGGAACAAAAATCGATGGGCGGCCAATAACGGAGATATCCGCCACAGAGGAGGCGCCAGAGCGGCTAACCACCAGCTGCGCCTCACTCATACGCAGCGGAATATCATCGAAAAATGGTCGAACATCGGCGCGCAGCCCCATATCATCATAGGCCGCTTGCACCCGAGTGCGGTCCTCTTTGCGGGCCTGTTGCGCTATCCGCAGGTTATTAAGCAAGCCCTTTGGCAACAGCGCAACAGCCGCAGGCACCACATCGGACAAAATCCGCGCGCCTTGCGACCCACCAATAACCAAAAGGCTCATGGGATGATCACCAGGCTCAATATAGCCCGCAGCATGGCGCGCCAGAACATCGGCGCGCACTGGATTTCCCACATGTTGTCCTGTGAGCCCCTGAGGTAATTCTGTCGGCCATGTACCGCAGGCGATTTGATTAACCCGTGGCGCAAACAATTGATTGACGCGCCCCAAAACCCCGTTTTGTTCATGCAACATGCAAGGCACGCCCAGCGAAGTCGCGGCCCCCATAGCCGGTATTGCCGGATAACCCCCGAACCCCACCACAACCTTTGGCCGATCCCGGCGCATTTTGCGCCGCGCGGCTGTGATGCCAAGAGCTATGCGGATCGGAACTAAGACTTTGTTAAGGAACCCGCCCTTCGCAAAAGTGGCGCTGGAAACCTGCTCTATCAGAACCTGAGGAGGAAATCCGCCCGTGTAACGCGCGCCGCGGGCATCGGTTGACAAAACCACGCGCCACCCCCGCGCCAACATAACCTCAGCCACGGCTTGCGCCGGGAACATATGCCCCCCGGTGCCACCGGCAGCGAGAACCAAAAGAGGCGCTTTCGTCATATCAATACCCACGCAACACAGCGCTCAATGCCCCTTGAGGGCGACTGCGCGTAAAGGCTAGGATCATGCCCAAAGCAATGCCACCAGCAATCAAGGACGACCCACCATAGCTCACGAAGGGCAGCGTCATGCCTTTCGCAGGCAGCAAACGCACCGCAACCCCCATGTTGATCATCGCTTGCACTCCAAACATCGACACAAGGCCGGTCCCGGCGAGACGGACAAATAGGTTTCGCTCTTGCGCCAAGCGGGCCAGCGTCCGCAGAACGATCACAGCAAAGAGCCCGAGAATCACAAGCACCATCAGCACGCCATATTCCTCAGCCGCCACCGCAATGATGAAATCTGTATGCGCATCGGGCAGAGACCATTTCACTGAGCCTTCTCCCGTGCCGACACCGAACAAGCCCCCCTCTTGAATGGCATTGGCCGCATAGCCCAGCTGGGTGTTCGGATCCACGTCTGCCGCCATATAGCCGTCAATCCGCCGTGCGAAATGCTCACTGTAATTATAGGCGACAAATCCCGCCAAAACCGTCGCAGCGGCCATGGACAGGATGAACAACAGCGGCGCTCCAGCGCAAAAATACATAACACCCCAAGCAAAGAGGATCAAAGTCGCCTGACCAAAATCGGGTTGAAGCGCCAGAAATCCGGCGATCACCACCGCCACGGCAATCGACATCATCCGGCCCGGCGGTCCGCCTGGCTCAAAAGATGCAGCGATTAACCAAGCTGAAAATACGACAAAGACCGGTTTGATAAATTCAGAAGGCTGCACGGAGGCAAACCCAAAGGAATACCATCGGGTTGCGCCCTTTCCAAAATCTGTTCCGAGTATCGGCAGCAAGATCAGCGCCAACAGCGCGCAGCCAAAACCCACCGTGGCCCAGCGCCGCACCGTATCGAGCGACATCATTGAAGTGATGGTCATGGCAACGAGTGCCAAACCACCAAAGACCGCTTGTCGGTGCACGTAATAAAATGCATCAAGGTTGTTGCGCGCGGCCAAAGGCGGAGAGGCTGCGAGTGCTAGGATCATGCCAAAAATAAACAAAAACAAAACGCTGGCCATCGTCCAACGGTCCACGGTTCGCCACCACCGAGGCAAAATAGGTTCGCGCACCTCAACGGGCAAAGGCCCATGTACCATTTCTGTCATCGTAAAAACCGCCTGTACTGCGCCCCATTTTTGAGGTCTACGTCAATCTTAGCCGGACTCTGCGCATTTTTCTAGTGCCAATTGCCTTGCCATTTGCGCCGCAACAGGCAAGGCATCGCCTATGGACTTCGACACACTCATTATCGGCGCCGGCGCTGCCGGGTTGATCTGCGCGGCGCAAGCGCCAGGCAAATGCGTGGTGATTGATCACGCCAAGGCCGCGGGCGAGAAAATTCGCATCAGCGGCGGCGGGCGGTGCAACTTCACAAATCTATATGCCTCGGCAGAAAATTATATCAGCCGCAATCCGCATTTCGCCAAATCCGCATTGGCCCGTTACACGCAATGGGATTTCATCGATTGGGTGACCCGCAGCGGCATTGCCTATCACGAGAAAACTCTGGGACAATTATTCTGCGACACCTCAGCCAAAGAGATCATCGCCATGCTCCTCAAAGGCGTGGCCGATGCCGGCGGGCAGGTCCAACTCAATACTACAGTGCAATCGATCTCACCGATTGAAGGTGGGTATGCGATCCAGATGAGCGGCCCTCATGGGCCGCGCTCGGTCACAGCGCGGCATCTGGTGGTGGCCTGCGGCGGCAAACCCATTCCCAAAATGGGGGCCACCGACTTTGCCCTGCGCCTGGCCCAACAGTTCGGCATTCCTGTGACACACACTTATGCCGGATTGGTGCCCTTCACCTTTTCAGGCGCCCAGCAGGAGGCCTTTCAGACCATAAGCGGTGTCGCCGCCCCAGCGCGATTACAGACCAATGGCACAACTTTTGAAGAGGCGGTGCTGTTCACGCACCGCGGCCTGTCCGGCCCAGCTGCGCTGCAAGTGTCAAGCTATTGGGCACCAGGCGACGCGCTCACGTTGGGTCTGTTGTCAGAAATGGCGCTGCGCCAAGCTGTGCGGAACGCCAAAGAAACCGAAGGGCGGAAATCTCCGCTGACCGTCCTCTCCCGCCTTCTGCCAGCACGGCTGGTGTCTTTGGTGCTGCAAGATCTCGCCTTACCAGAGCGCATCGCCGATCTCACCGCCGCGCAACTGGACCGTCTGGCCGAGCGCCTCACCAAATGGCAGCTTACTCCCGCCGGCACCGAAGGCTATCGCACTGCCGAAGTGATGGTCGGCGGAGTGGATACCTCTGCCCTCTCGTCCAAAACGATGATGGCCAAAACTCAACCAGGACTGTATTTCATCGGCGAATGTGTCGATGTCACCGGCTGGCTTGGCGGGTATAACTTTCAATGGGCCTGGTCCTCCGGATGGGTAGCAGGGCAGGCGATCAAGGCACAGTTGTAGCGGCGACGCCGGCATCTAAAGAGGCAAATTATAAGCCATAATTTTGGTGACTTTGTTCGATGTCTGAAAAAGACGGCCGTTGCCGGGCAAAATGATCTTTCGTCAAGGCAAAAAACATTTGCCGCTGCAATCGCTTCCAAAACTGATCAATCGCATAATCAAACCCTGCGCCCCCGAGCGATAGGTTTTCGACGCTGAAGCGGATGCAATCCAACAGCTCTGAAATTGCAGAGGCTTTTAAAATATAGCAACTCATGGTTTGCGTGTCAGAGGTGATCATCAAATTTTGAGAAATCGCAAAACCATTCTCTGCATTATACGCAAGACACAGCACATCCAAATGCGGATTATAGAAAAATGGCACCAACTGATCACTGATCGTGATGTCATTTTCCAAGATAATCGCACAGCTTATTTCTCTTTCAATAATCTTGTGATAAATTTTACTATGAGAAAGTGCGCAGGCAAATTCCGGATCACTCATTGGTCATCCCAGATTTTCTTGCGCCGATTGACGGTCAATTAAATTTTCATATTCCGTAGGTAACCCACTTCGGCCATCAATCCCGAAAAACAACTCATAAGAAAGGCGCCGATCGTCTAATTATTTAACAAGCGGGCCTCGCCGATCCTCTGCCCCTGCAAGGGTTAATACAAAAATATGGGGCATTTGCATTTTGTCATCCTCATTTTCACTTTGCAATGACCCCTTGAGGCTGGTCAGGATCTCTAAGTAGCGATACTTTACATTTTACGTCCGGGTTTCCAAAAGTATCAGAGTAGAAAACTCAGCATTATTTAAAAGGGCAAGCGATGCAGATCTACACCCCTGTTACAGCCGCCACTTGGGCGATGAAATCTTCGCCGCGGGTTTCAAAGCTGTCGTATTGATCAAAACTTGCCGCAGCCGGGGCCAAAAGGACAACGTCGCCAGGTTGGCTTTGAGCATAGGCGGCGGAGACGGCCTCTTGCATCGTGGTGCACACTTCGCAATCCACGTCCAGCTGCATTGCGAAGGCCTCCGCCTCGCGGCCAATGACATAGGCTTTCTGGACATGGCCCATGGCCGGTTGCAGCGCCGTGAGCCCCCCCTCTTTTTGCAATCCGCCGCAGATCCAGCGGATATTCTCAAATGCGCTCAGCGCTTTGAGTGCGGCGTCGACGTTTGTGGCCTTGCTGTCATTCACAAAGCGGACGCCGGACATTTCACCAATCATCTGGCTCCGATGTGGCAGGCCGGCGAAACTGCGAAGCCCCCCTTCAATCACCCGCGGGGCCACGTTCAAAGCCCGCAGCACCGCATAGGCGGCTGACGCATTTTGATGATTATGCGCCCCTGGCAGTCCCGGGATATCGCGCAGATCGATCGACGCAATCTGACGACCCTTCCGGCTTTCCGCCAAAAACCCCTTGCGCGCTGTCACCTGCCAGCTGTTGCCCTTGGGTTTTTGCCCCGAAACAACGCGGATCACGCGATCATCATGGGTGTGATCGGAAAATTGCGTAGCCAAATATTGCCCTTCTGGCTCATCAACGCCGATGACCGCGATATCTGGGCAACCTTCGGAAAACAAGCGACGTTTGGCAGCAAAATAGCCGCCATAGCCAGCATGGCGGTCCAAGTGGTCGGGAGAGAGATTGGTAAACACGGCAATGTCAGGTGTCAGGCTACGGGCCAGTTCAAGCTGATAGGAAGATAATTCCAGGACGATCACATCGCCATCCTCTGCCGGCTCAAGATCCAGCACCCCACGGCCAATATTGCCAGCCAACTGGCTGCGCCGCCCGGCCACCTCAAGCAAATGGTGGATCAGGGCGCTGGTTGTAGATTTGCCATTTGAGCCGGTCACAGCAATCACCTTCGGCGCCTTATCAAAGCCAGTCCAAGACTGCGTTGCAAAGGAGCGAAAGAATAGGCCGATGTCATTGTCGAGAGGAATGCCAAGATGCATCGCCAAGCCGATCGCCGGATGCGGCTTCGGATAGAGATGCGCAATCCCCGGCGAGGCAATGAGTATATCCGCCCCCACAAGCCCGCCACGCAACGGATCGCTACAGTTTAAGCCAGCCTTCTGCGCCCGCTGCCGCCCTGCCTCGCCGTCGTCCCAACACAGCACATCTGCGCCGCCAGCCTCCAAGGCCTGCGCGGCGACCAAGCCAGAGCGCCCCATTCCAAGCACAAAGACCCGTCGCCCATGCATTCCTTGAACTGTTATCATCCTATGCTCTCCAATGGGTGCACTGCCACATAGTAAATTTACCGGACTTTCAAAGTCGCCAGACCAATCATGGCCAGAACGATGGCAATAATCCAGAAGCGGATCACGATCTGACTTTCCGCATAGCCTTTTTTCTCGAAATGATGATGGATGGGCGCCATGAGAAACACGCGCCGGCCTGTGCGTTTGAACCAAAACACCTGAATGATCACACTCAAGGCCTCCGCCACAAACACCCCGCCAATGATCGCCCAAACAATCTCATGTTTGGTCAAAACGGCAATGGCACCCAGCGCCCCGCCCAGCGAAAGGCTGCCCGTATCCCCCATGAATATGGCGGCAGGTGGCGCATTATACCACAAAAAACCCAAGCCTCCGCCAATCAACGCCATGCAGAAAATCAACAACTCGCCCGTCCCAGGCACATAGTGGACGTCCAGATATTGCGTGAAATCAACCCGGCCCACAGCATAGGCCAAAACGCCAAGCGCCGCCGCGGCAATCATCACCGGCATAACCGCCAAACCGTCCAGGCCATCGGTGAGATTAACGGCATTGGCCGTGCCAACGATGACGATCATTGCAAAGGGGAAAAACATGATGCCAAACGGCACCAAAGTATCTTTCAGCACCGGCACAGCCACCTGAAGACGCAGACCTTCTGGATGCAATTGCGCGGCCACCAGCGCAGCAATCAGAGCAATCACAAACCCCAATCCGAGCCGAACCCGGCCGGATACCCCAGCTGACGTCTGCTTTGAGACTTTGGCATAATCATCAGCAAAGCCAATCGCGCCAAAGCCAATCGTAACAAAAAGCACCACCCAAATATGCATATTATCCAGTCGAGCCCACAGCAGAGTTGAGACCACCAAAGCCCCTAAGATGAGCGCGCCCCCCATAGTCGGCGTGCCGACTTTGGATTGATGCCCCTCCGGCCCATCGGATCGGATCGGTTGCCCGCGTCCCTGACGGCGGCGCAAGAGGTTTATCAAAGGCTTGCCAAATACGAATCCAAACAACAGCGATGTCAAAAATGCGCCGCCCGCCCGAAAGGTAATATAGCGAAAAAGATTAAAAAAATCGCCGCCATCCGACAGTAATGTCAGCCAATAAACCATCTAAATTCCCCTTATACCTACGGCTGTGAGCGATGCCCTAAATTACGAATTAGGTCAACAATCATTGAAACTTTACTGCCCAAAGAGCCTTTGACCAAAACCCTGTCTCCAGCTGTGACCAACTCTCCTAAGCCCAAAGCCAGCTCCTGGGCCTCCGGCACCCAACGGCCGCGAATGGCGCCGGGCAGAGCTTCATAACAGGCACGCATGCGTGGTCCGACACAATGCACCACATCTACAGTTAACAAATGCTTATTTTGAGACAACTGCGCGTGACTCAGTGCCTCTTCGCGCCCCAGCTCCAACATATCACCTAAAATTGCAATGCGCCGCGCGCCTTGCCCCAACCGCTGTTGTGGATCAGAGACGGCCAGTACTTCCAACGCCGCCGCCATAGAGGCTGGATTGGCATTATAGGCGTCATCAATCAGTTCAAAATAAGCCGTGGTGTCGGCCGGATCTAAACTGATCGTCTCGCGCCGCCCACGCCCTGCCGGCGGTTGCCAGCGAAACAGGTCAACCGCCGCGCGTGTCGGATCACCCGACAAAGCCTCAACCGCCGCCAAAACGCCCATAGCATTGACGGCAAAATGCCGCCCTAAAGTATTTAAACGCAGAACCGCCGGGGCGCCGCGCAGACGTGCTTGTATCACTGTCACATCGTGATGCATCTCAAGAGCCGTCAATCGAAAGGCATCCGCCGTCTCTCCAAATCCCACAATCGTGGCACCTTTGGCCAGAGCAGCTTGCACGAGAATGTCAATCGACGGCACATCAGCCGGCAAAATCGCTGCGCCCCCAGGCATCAACCCGGCCACGATATCGGCCTTCTCGCGGGCTATGCCCTCAAGGCTTTCAAAAGCTTCCATATGCGCAGGAGCCACGGTCGTGATCATGGCCACATGCGGCTGCACCATTTCGCTCAAAGGCGCAATTTCTCCAGGATGATTCATGCCAATTTCGAAAATGGCAAATTGCGTATCCGCAGACATGCGCGCCAGGGTCAACGGCACGCCCCAGTGGTTGTTGTAACTGGCCACCGAAGCATGGGTCCGCCCCTGAAACTCGAGCACCGTGCGCAGCATTTCCTTGGTCGAGGTCTTGCCCACCGACCCGGTCACCGCCAATACCTTCGCCGCACATCGCGCCCGCGCCGCACGGCCCAAGTCGATCAGGGCCTGCAAGACGTCTGGCACAATCAGCAGCGGTGCCGTCTCAGGCACCCCATCCGGGCGCCTCTGCACCAAAGCCGCGGCCGCCCCCTTCTCCAGAGCCTGCATCACAAAATCATGACCATCCCGCGCCGCGCTCAATGCGACAAACAGATCCCCCGGCTGCAAAGTCCGGGTGTCAATCGAAACGCCATGAGCATCCCAAGGCACCGAACAATAGCCGCCCGTCGCAGATTGAGCCTCAAAAGCAGTCCATAGGGCCATTACGCAAAATCCTCCAAGGCAGCCACCGAGATACTCGCCTGTTCGACATCATCAAAAGGTAAGGTATCTTGTCCGATTATTTGACCGGTTTCATGTCCTTTACCGGCAATCAGCAAACAATCGCCGGGTTGCAACCCATCGACCCCATACAAAATCGCCTCAGCCCGATCGCCAACCTCCTCGGCCTCGCGCGCGCCAGCCAAAACCATAGCGCGAATGGCAGCAGGATCTTCGGTGCGTGGATTGTCATCCGTGACGATCACCCTATCCGCATGCGCTGCAGCCGCTTGCCCCATCAAGACCCGCTTGCCCGGATCCCGGTCTCCGCCTGCGCCAAGGACCACAACCAACCGGCCCTTCACATGCGGCCGCAAGGCTTGCAACGCTGTTGCAACGGCATCAGGCGTATGGGCGTAATCTACATAGACAGATGCCCCATTAGCGCGGGTTGCGGCCAACTCCATGCGCCCGCGCACCGGATTTACGGATTTTAATGCAGAAAAAACTGCTTCAGCCTCTGCACCTGCCGCCAGAACCATGCCTGCGGCCAAAAGCAGGTTTTCCCCTTGGAACCCGCCCACCAAAGGCACTTTGGTCTGATACCGCTTGCCCTGCCACTCACATAGGACTTCTTGGCCACTGGCCTCAAATGTTTGCCCTAAAAGCTGCAAATCCGCAGCCCCGCGGCCAACTGTCAGACAGCTTTGTCCGCGCTTGCGACAGGCGTCATAAAGGACCGTGCCCTTGGCATCATCTATATTGATAACGGCCCAGCCTTGCGGTCCCAGCACGCGGTCAAACAAACCTGACTTGGCGACAAAATACGCCTCAAATGTCGTGTGATAATCCAGATGATCTTGCGTAAAATTCGTAAAACCGGCCACTGACAAAACCACCCCATCGAGGCGCTTTTGGGCCAATCCGTGGCTCGAAGCCTCCATTGCGCCGTGCGTTACGCCAGCGGCGGCAGCCTGCGCCAAGACCCGGTGCAGAGTTATGGGCTCCGGGGTGGTATGGCTCAAGGGTGCGCTCCAGGCGCCTTGCACCCCGGTTGTGCCTAAATTGATCGCTGACAGGCCCAATGCGCTCCAAATTTGCCGGCAAAAACTGGCGACAGACGTTTTGCCATTGGTGCCCGTCACCGCAACCATGACCTCCGGCTGGGCCCCAAAGAACAGAGCCGAAGCCGCTGCAAGCGCCTGGCGCGGATCATCCACAACGCAGATCTCGGCCGTGTGGTCTGGACAGGTTTTAGTGATCCATACTGCGCCGTCCGGGTCAGTTAAAATAGCGCTGGCCCCTTGGCGCAAGGCATATTGGGCAAATTCAGCCCCATGGCTGCGGCTCCCCGGCAATGCGGCGAACAAAAATCCAGCCCGCACATCCCGGCTATCAACCGCAAGGCCTTGAATTTCGATCTGTGACGCCCGCTTTGTGGTCAGACCTAAATTCGCAAGGGTTTTGCTCGTGGTCGCCATCCACCGGCTCACTTTCTAAAAATCAGTTGTTGGCCAAGGTTAAACCATTTTGCAGTGTGGGTTCAATCTCTGGCGCAAGCCCCAGCAATGGCGCAACGCGTCGGATAATTTCGGCCGCGACAGGCACCACGGTGGCTCCAGCCGTCCGGCGGGGCTCGACCCCGGTGCGGTCTTCCGGCTCATCCAGCGTCACGATCAAAACATAGCGTGGATCGGTGCTTGGAAAGAAACTGGCAAAGGTCGCCAGAACTTTGTCACTATAATACCCACCATCCGGGCTCGGCTTATCCGCCGTTCCGGTTTTTCCAGCCACAGAATACCCCGGAACATCGCCCATGCGCGCGGTGCCCTCGGTCACCACGCGCCGCATCATACCGCGCAAGTGCCGCGAGGTTTCTTCAGAAATAATGCGCTCACCAACCGGCGCAGTGGGTTGCTTTAAAACGGTCGGCTTTACCAAAGTCCCGCCATTCACCATCGCGGCATATCCCGCTGCAAGATGGACCGGCGAGGTCGAAATACCGTGCCCGTAGGAGATCGTCATTGTTGAAATGTCAGACCAATTGCTTGGATATTGTGGTCGTCCGGTTGGCCCCTCGATCACTTCAATGGGGGTGGCTTGCAACAGGCCGAGGCGGTCCAAAAAATCTTTTTGCAAGTCAGCGCCGATCATTAAAGACATCCGTGCCGTCCCGATATTTGAAGACTTTATTAAAACTTTTTCAACAGACATCTGCGCGCCATAATCGCGATAATCGCTGATCTTATGCTTGCCCCACCGCAGTGGGCCTTTGGTATCCACAATGCTGCCCGGCTCCACCAAAGCCAGATCCATCGCTTGCGCTACAGTAAAGGCTTTGAAAGCTGAACCGAGCTCATAGACCCCTTGGACCGCACGATTGAACAGCGGACTGTCGCTTGCGTCACCCTGTGTCAAAGGCCGGGGCCGATTATTCGGATCAAAATCGGGCAGGCTGGACAGAGACACAATCTCGCCACTATGGGCATCCATCAGCACCGCCGAGGCACCCTTAGCATTCATCAAGCGCATGCCACCGTACAGCGCTTCCTCCAGGGCCGATTGAACCGTCAAGTCAATCGACAGTTGTAACGGTTGCCCGTCAAATCGCGGATCGCGCAAAAACGTATCAAAAGCTTTCTCAACGCCTGCCATTCCAATCACTTCAGCAGAATGTACACCCTGAGCGCCAAAGGTCGTACCTCCCAAAATGTGACTGGCCAGCTGACCGTTGGGATACAGGCGCATTTCGCGCGGGCCAAACAACAGTCCCGGCTCACCAATGTCATGAACGGCCTGTTTTTCTTCTGGGCTTATCGCGGGTTTGAGCCACAAAAAACCTTGCGGCCCCGCCAAACGCGCCGTCATTTTTTCGATATTGATATCGGGAAATATATCCGCCAATTGCCGGGCGGTGCCCTCGGGATCGATGATTTGACGCGGATGCGCATACAGCGAATGAGTATCGATATTCGTGGCCAAGACCCGATTGTTGCGGTCTAGAATATCCGCGCGGCTGGCTAAAATTTGCGCGGCTGTGGCGCGCGCCTTCGGCTCGATGGGTTCAGACACTGCCAAAGCCGTCATCCTCATACCAATCACGCCAAAACTGATGACAAATATTCCACCCATCATAAACAAGCGCAGCTGCGTTTTGCGCAAAATCCGCTCGTGCTGCATCTCGATGCGCGCGCGCCGGTTGGCCTGCTCTATCAAGTCGGGATTTTCACCGGCAGTTCTGGCTGAAATTATGCGCGCCAATGGCCGCAGAGGTTTGCGGGTCATGGAGACGCCTCACGGTTCATAACCTCAATCGGCTCAGTGATTGGACCCAAATCTGGCCCTGGATAAGGGATCTGTTCCAAACGGGCAAAATGATCCGCTGTCAGCTGCAACAATTTTAGCTCGTCAAAATTGGCGTTGATCAGCTGCAACAGCCGTTCAGGGCGATTGAGATAGGCCCATTCTGCTTTGAGCGCACGCAACCGCGAATGCGCCTCAGAAATATCGCGGTTCAACTGGGCAATTTCATCCAATTTACCCTTGGTTTCATAATTTTCTTTATAAGCCCAAAACGCCAGCCCCATGACACCCACAACAAGACAGCTTAAAAACAAATTTTTCATGAAACCCTCCGCTGCGGCAGCTGCGGCACGCCAAGACTGCGGGGATCCACAGGCAGCGCTGGGGCTTCGGTCCGGCGTCCAATGCGCAATTTGGCCGATCGCGCCCGAGGGTTGGTTGCGAGTTCGTCTTTTGAGGCGGTGATGGCTTTGCGACTTTGCATCGTGAATTGCGCTGGCACCTCCTCGACCAATGGCGCATAACGGCTTCCGGCCTGCGTGCCGGCGCGGGCTTGGAAAAACCGTTTGACGATGCGATCTTCGACGGAATGAAAGGTTACCACCGCCAAAACACCCCCAGGGCGCAAGATACGTTCAGCCGCAGCAAGCCCCTGAACCAATTGATCATATTCACCATTTACCGCAATACGCAGGGCTTGAAAACTGCGCGTCGCCGGATGGGACTGACCCGGCTTCGCCCGCGGCAAGCACCGTTCAACGACCCCGGCCAATTCCAGTGTCCGCTCAAAGGGCGTCTCTTCGCGCCGCGCAACGATCATTTTGGCGATACGGCGGCTGGCACGCTCTTCCCCGTAATTATATAAAATATCAGCAATCTGTTCAGCGCTGGCGCTGTTGACAATATCCGCCGCTGTCGGACCTGTATCCCCCATCCGCATGTCCAGCGGCCCGTCTTTTTGAAACGAAAATCCGCGTTCGGCTTGGTCAATTTGCATCGAAGATACGCCAATATCTAACACCACGCCATCCACCGCATCGGCGACTTGATCCAAATTGGAAAACGTATCTTGCACCAGCTGCAAACGATCGCCAAATTGTGGCGCCCAATTGGCGGCCATATCAAAAACAGTGGGATCACGATCAATCCCGATCACACGGTCAGCGCCAGCTTCGAGCAAGTATGTACTGTAGCCACCAGCCCCAAAAGTGCCATCAATCCAAGTGCCGGAAATGGGTGCCGCCGCGTCTATCAAGGGCACAATCAGAACAGGTATATGCGGCGCTGATTGGGAGGGTTCAGACCGCATATCTAGTCCTGCCCCGCTTGGTCTAAATAAGCCATGGGGTCGAAGTCTTCCGGTAAGTTATCAAGCCAGGCCTCAGTTTTGGCCAATTCTTCTGTTTCGTAAGTTTCAGGTTTCCAGATTTGGAACGTATCACCTGCCGCGATGAAAAACGCCTCAGCATCCAGATCAATCTTGCGGCGCAGTTTTGCGGGGAGCACCAAACGCCCTGTATCATCTACGACGGTTGGGAAAGATTGCCCATGAAACAGCCTTTGCAACATCCGGCGCTCCATAGATCCGCGTGGCAAGGCGTCAATCTTGGCATCCACCTCTTCGATCGCAGAAATCGTGTAGCATTCCAGATAATTGCGGCGATGATCACCATAGACAATCACCAACTCAGGATTGAGACCTTCCGTGTAATTGGGGTCACTGCGCTCCAGCACGCGGCGAAAAAGAGCGGGGATAGACACCCGGCCCTTTCTGTCCACCTTATGGTGGCTTTCACCTCTAAATCTGCGTGCCACTTGGGCCTGCCTCGCTCATTAACTGGGGCGGTGCCCCAAAATTAAAAACGGCGGATTGAACTGCTGCTTGTGTTCAACCCGCCGACGTTCCCCTTCCGGGATGTCCAGCTGCGCGTGCCACCTGGGGGGATGTCTGCTCGCTAACGCGCCGGATCTCTTCGTTTGGAAGTGGGTGCCTGTATGCAACCTGCGCTCGCCTTTGCCCTTCTTTAGATGGGGCTTTGATCTTTGACCGCTTCCATATGCAATTATTTACATGGGAATTCGTGGTAATCAACAGGAAATTTTCGCAGCAGCTTATCAAGCTACCTAATTTCTATGAACAAATTCTGCGTTGTAAGCAAGAGTATACTACATGAGCCTGTATTGATGCCTAGGTAACACAAAATGTAGTGGTAAATTCACTGGGCCATAAATTCCCATTATTTTTATTTCATCACGAATATTTGTTCGAAATAGGACTTTTTTGAGCCGAAAGACACACAATCGCCGCGCAACCCCACTGAATCAGCGATTTGCCCCCAATGTATTATCGCGACACTTAACTTGTCCCATACTTTCCCAGAAGCACAGACGGTCGATATGTCCCAATGCCACCGAGCAAATACAACCCTGCTTGCAGATTAGGCAATATCCGAGGCAATCAACCGGCGTGCCAGCTCTGCATATGCTTGAGCCATCGGCCCATCGCCCGCGGCAGCTGGGGTGCCACTGTCGCCTGCAAGGCGCACGCTCAAATCCAACGGCAAAGAGCCCAAGAACGGCAGGCCCAATTTCTGCGCTTCCAACTCCACGCCGCCATGCCCGAATATATGCGCCTCGTGGCCACATTTCGGGCAAATATACTGGCTCATGTTCTCAATCATGCCCAAAACGGGCGTATGTAGCGTTGCAAACATATCCAAAGCCTTGCGTGCATCCAAAAGCGCGACATCCTGTGGAGTAGAGACCACAATCGCACCGGTCAGTTCCGTTTTCTGGCACAAAGTCAGCTGAACATCACCGGTGCCCGGCGGCAAATCGATGATTAAAACATCCAACTCCCCCCATTGCACCTGATTGAGCATCTGCTGCAATGCTCCCATCAACATCGGACCGCGCCAGACCACCGCCTTGTTCGGATCAACCATCAAACCAATCGACATCATCGTGACGCCGTGGGCCTGTAGTGGAATGATCACCTTGCCGTCCGGACTGGCTGGACGCTTGCTCACACCCATCATACGGGGCTGGCTGGGGCCATAGATATCCGCATCAAGCAAACCCACACGCCGGCCTTGCTTGGCAAGGGCTACCACCAAATTGGACGACACCGTAGATTTGCCAACCCCGCCTTTGCCAGATGCAATCGCCACGACCCGGTCAACGCCCGGCACTTTAAGCGGCCCGTCTTGCGGTTTGGGATGGCCGCCCAGTTTCAAGTTCGGCGGCGGTGCTTTTTGCTCATGTGCGGTCACCACTGCGGTGACGCTCGACACACCGTCGATCTGCATGACAATTTGCTCAGCCGCAGCGCGAATATCGGTCAGCTTGTGCGCGATCTCTGGCGTTGGCGCCTCAATGACAAAGCGCACCGCCGCCCCATTCACCACGACCGCACGAATGAAATCGCGGCTCACAAGATCCCCCCCATCTGGCAATTGCAGACAGGCCAAAGCGGCCAAAATGTCAGAACGGTCGATGGGCATCCAAGCTCTCCTCAAATCTCTGCGCAGCTATGCCCTCGCAAACCATCTGATGCAAGCCCACCGCCTGAGCCATGCAAATGCTGCATAGCGGCAATTCCCAATCATGCATTGCGAAATTGCGCCCCAAGCTCCACATAAAGCGCATCAACAGTCCGGTTGATGTAGAGGATAGAACGATGACAACAGTAACAGAATTCAATGTAACCGCCCCATCTTTCGGCGCAGCTCTTACCGCTCGCTGGACCGCTTTGCGCGAGCAAATGGCCAAACGCGCCCTGTACCGCAAAACAATCACCGAATTGCAATCCTTAACAGGCCGCGAACTGGCCGATCTTGGCATTCATCGCTCCGCGATCAAGGGCATCGCTCACGAGGCCGCATTCGGCAAATAAGCCAGAATTAAGTTTTACAGATCCACCGCCCACGGCCTTGGTTCTAAAACATAGGCTTTCTCCTCCCTGAAGCCTGTAAAAATCGGCGGCATCCTCCTCCCGGATGCCGTCGTTTTTTTTGGCTAGATGTGGCAGTAACGGTCATTGAACTTTTCGGGCAGCGGTGACATCTGTGGGCCATGACATATTCGCTGCTGACCGGCCTCGTGCTCTTTTGTTTTGTTTCCTCGATCACGCCCGGGCCCAACAATTTGATGCTTATGGCCACCGGAGCGAATTTTGGCGCGCGGCGTGCAGCGCCCCATGCCTCCGGGATTGTTTTGGGATTTACCTTTATGATTGTCGCCATCGGATTGGGTGTGGCGCAGCTCTTTCAAATCTACCCTTTGGCCCATCAACTGCTCGGCGTTGTTTCAGTTATCTATTTACTTTATTTGGCCTATAAAACAGCAACTGCCCGTACAAACCTGGACAGCCTTGAACCCACGGGCAAACCTATTACCTTCTGGCAAGCCGCTGCGTTTCAATGGGTAAATCCCAAGGCTTGGACCATGGCCTTGGCCGCGGTGACGGTTTATGCACCCCAGCCGGTGACTTATAAAGAGGTGATCGTCGTGGCCGCGATTTTTGGCGCCATTAACCTGCCTTGTATCAGCGTGTGGTTGATGCTTGGTGTGAAAATGCGGCGATTTTTGACAACACCCGCCCGGCTGCGCGGCTTTAATTGGACCATGGCAGGGCTTTTGATTTTGTCCCTGGCGCCGATTGCAGCTTTAAACTAAGATATTCACAGTCAATCCGCTAAAGCCCAAACCTGTCCAAAAGCTTATAATAGCTGACCCTCGCCTCGACTCCCAAGGGATAGAATGGGTGAAATGGAATTTTTCGCAGAGGGGTCACCGGAAAATCCAGATCCGCATGAGGCGTGCCCGAGGCCCAGTCCGCCAAAACCTTTCCCATAGCAGTGGCCATCGCCACCCCGCGCCCGTTATAGCCAAGCCCAGCTGCCATGCCATTTCCGAAATCATGTAAATGCGGATAGTGATCGGCAGTAGCAGCGATGTCACCACCCCACTCAAACTCCCAACGCACCTTTGCCAATTGGGGGAAGAGCTTGATGGACCAGGCGCGGGCTTGGGCGAGACGGGCCCGCGTGGCCTGAACCGAATAGCCACCCCGCGCTCCCATAACAAAACGCCCCTCCGCATCCATCCGAAAGTAGGAGAGCAGCCGGCGGGTGTCAGAGGGCGCGTGAAGCCCCGGCAAAATATGGCTGCGCAATTCGTCTGAGAGCGGCTCTGTCGCCACTTGCACAGAGCGGATCGGCACCACCGAACGTTGCAGCCCCCTATGCAAAGGACCGCTATAGCCGTTGGTACACAACAGCACCCGACCGGCGCGCAGCTGTCCCCGTTTGGTGACCAGCAGATGCTCAGGGCCGCGGCGCTCCAATTTTTCAACCTTAGACTGCCCATAGATCCGCACGCCCGCCGCGCGCGCCGCATCACATAGGCCCAAGGCGTAGTTGAGAGGATGCAAATTGCCGCCGCGAGGATCGATCAGCCCGCCGATATAGGCTTTGGTGCCGAGTGCCTGCACCACATCTGGACGCGATAAAAGCTGCAAATCTGCCCCATGCTGAGCCCATTGCTCGGCTTTTTGCTCCAAAGACCGCAGCCCACCAGGATTGTGAGCCGCGCGCAGCCAACCAACTGGGCGCGCATCACATTGGATTTGATGCTGGGCAATCAAATCAAACACCAGCTGACCGGCTTGACCGGAAAGCCGAATCATCCTTTGGCCCATCTCGGGTCCAAAGCGCGCAATTGCATCATTTGGCGCCTCAATCAAACCCGGATTGACCTGCCCACCGTTGCGCCCTGACGCGCCCCATCCCGGCGTTTGCGCCTCCAAAACCGCAACAGACCGGCCCATTTGTGCCAGGTGCAACGCCGCGGAGAGGCCCGTAAACCCTGCCCCCACAATCGCCACATCGGCCGAGACATCCGATTGCAACTCTGGACAGGGCACGACCGGCTTCGCGGTGGAAGACCACAGGGAGTTGGCAATTAGGGGCTGTTCATTTTCAATCATTGCCACAGGCCTTCATGATGCGGGTACGCAAATTTTGTCGCGCATCTGCGCTAAGCACTCAAGCAAAATCCGCAAATGCCAGTCCTAAAAAGGCAGGTCGTCAACCGCATCGGCGCTTTGTATATAATGCGCCACGACCTTCTTTGATCCCGCCTTATCAAATTCAATGTCCAGCTTGTCACCCTCGATGGTTAAGACTTCACCATAGCCAAATTTTTGGTGAAACACGCGATCCCCAACCGAAAAGGCCGACACTGCCGTCATGTCGATGGTGACATGTGTGGCTTGCGCCGGTTGGCGCATGCCGCGTTGAGAGCTACGCTCTTGCAAGCGCCGCCAGCCGGGAGAATTGTACACATCCGCTTTGCTGGCCTTTTCAAATATCCCGCTGCCCGCCGCTTCCTGCACCGCAGGGTTGGCGCTGGCCGCCATGCCGGCGGCTCCAAAGCTGCCACCATAGAGCCCAGGCGGGGTAAGCACATCCACATGCGCGCTCGGCAGCTCATCGATGAACCGGCTTGGCAAAGCCGATTGCCATTGCCCATAGACCCGGCGATTTGCCGCAAAAGAAATCGTGCAAATTTCTTCTGCGCGGGTGATGCCGACATAGGCCAAGCGCCTCTCTTCCTCCAAACCTTTGAGACCGCTTTCGTCCATAGAGCGCTGCGAGGGAAAGAGACCATCCTCCCAACCCGGCAAAAATACCATCGGGAATTCGAGGCCCTTGGCCGCATGCAGCGTCATGATCGAGACCTTCGCCCCATCCGATTGCTGTTCATTGTCCATAATCAAACTGACATGCTCCAAAAATCCTTGCAGGTTTTCAAACCCTTCCAGGGCCTTCACCAGCTCTTTGAGATTTTCCAAGCGTCCGGGCGCCTCTGGCGTTTTGTCATTTTGCCAATGGGTGGTGTAGCCACTTTCATCGAGGATTATTTCCGCCAACTCTACATGGGTATCGGCCTGGTGGCGGATCTGCGCGTGCCAGCGGTCAATGCCATCGATCAGACGCGCCAATTCCACGGCACCCTTTCCGCCCAAATCTTTCGCCGCAAGCAAAATGCGCGCCCCCTCCACCAAAGACACGCCGTTGCTGCGCGCGGCAGTTTGAATTTTCTGCTGCGCTTTGTCCCCTAGCCCGCGCTTAGGTGTATTGACAACACGCTCAAAGGCCAAGTCGTCATCGGTGCTGACCGCCAGACGAAAATAAGCCATGGCATCTCGAATTTCCATCCGCTCATAAAACCGAGGCCCGCCAATGACGCGATAGGGCAGACCAATTGTCAGAAATCGGTCCTCGAAGGCGCGCATTTGATGGGAGGCACGCACCAAAATCGCCATATTATCGAGATCACAGGGCGCTTGCCCGAGCGTGCCGCGCTGCGCCGCTTCAATCTCCTCGCCGATCCAGCGTGCCTCTTCTTCGCCATCCCAATGCCCAATGAGACGCAGCTTTTCACCCTCTTCCTTTTCAGTCCAAAGGGTCTTGCCCAAGCGGCCTTTATTGCCATCAATCACCGCGCTGGCGGCAGCAAGAATGTGCGGAGTTGAGCGGTAGTTCTGCTCCAAACGCACCACATGCGCTCCGGGAAAATCTGTCTCAAATCGTAAAATATTCCCGACTTCCGCGCCGCGCCAGCCGTAAATAGACTGATCGTCATCGCCGACGCAGCAAATATTTTGATGCCCCTGCGCCAAAAGCCTGAGCCACAAATATTGCGCCACATTGGTGTCTTGGTATTCGTCCACCAAAATATAGCGAAAAAACCTCTGATACTGGGCCAATATTTCGCTGTTTTCTTGAAAAATTGTCACCACATGCAAAAGCAAATCGCCAAAATCTGCGGCATTTAAATCGCGCAGCCGCTTTTGATATTGCCCGTAGAGCTCGACGCCCTTGTGGTCATAAGCGCCGGCCTCAGAGGCTGGAACTTGCCCTGGCGTCCAAGCGCGGTTTTTCCAGCCATCAATGATGCTCGCCAATTGCCGTGCAGGCCAACGTTTGTCGTCAATCTGTGCAGCTGCAATCAATTGCTTCATCAAACGCAGCTGATCGTCGCTGTCCAGAATAGTGAAATTGCTTTTCAGCCCCGCCAATTCCGCATGGCGGCGCAGGATTTTTACACAGATTGAGTGAAACGTGCCCATCCAAGGCATGCCCTCTACCTGACCGATCAACTGGCTCACCCGATCTTTCATCTCGCGCGCGGCCTTATTCGTGAAGGTGACCGAGAGAATTTGATTGGGACGCGCCGTGCCGGTATTGAGCAAATGCGCGATGCGCACGGTGAGCGCTTTGGTCTTACCCGTCCCGGCCCCCGCCAGCATCAATACTGGCCCGCTCAACCGCTCCACCGCTGCACGCTGCGCCGGATTTAGCCCGTCCATATAGCGCGTTGGAGGGGCGGCCATCGCCAATTGGCTCAAGCTGGGGGATGCGGCGGCCTCAAAGGCGTCTGATTCATCAAAACTGCTCATGAGGATAAACTAGCGTCATTTGTCCCAAAGTGAAACAATTGTTCGCGTTGTGTTCTTATGTTTTCTCAAAAATGCAATTCAATGCGAAAATAAGGCTTAAACTCGCAATTTAAATAATGTAAGCGCTTGCATATGGATCTTAACTCAAAATACCCCGCCATCTCAGACCTGCGTTCAAAAGCGCGCAAGAGAATTCCGCATTTTGCCTGGGAATATCTCGACAGCGCCACGGGCGATGAAAGCACTTTGCATCGCAATCGCTCAGCTTTGGATGCCATCCAATTTGTCCCACGTGGGCTTCGCGGCGAAATCAAACCGCAATTGGCGACAGAGTTTCTTGGCAAAACCTATTCCGCCCCGTTCGGCATTGCGCCGGTCGGTATGTCCGGGTTGATGTGGCCGGGTGCGGAAAAAACGCTGGCTGGGTTTGCGGCAGACGCCAAAATTCCTTACGGCATGTCAACAGTTGCAACCACCACCCCCGAAGACGTTGCTCCCTATTTGGGCGATATGGGTTGGTTTCAGATGTACCCGCCGCGCGATGAGGCCATTCGCAACGATATGATCCAACGGGTGAAAAATGCGGGCTTTACCACTTTGGTGGTGACTATAGACGTCCCAGCCCAATCACGGCGCGAACGGCAGATACGCGGCGGCCTCGTACAGCCACCCCGCCTTACGCCGCGCATTTTGGCGCAGGTGGCCGGCTGTCCAGAGTGGGCGCTGCGCACTGCGCTGAACGGCAAGCCGCGCATGAAGATGATTGAAACCTACGGCAAGGCAGTCATGGAAAGCGTGGCCTCCCTGCCCTCAAACAACCACGTCGGATATTTGCTGCGCACGGCACCCGATCATAGCTATGTCAAACTTTTGCGCGACGCATGGGATGGGCCTTTGATTGTCAAAGGCGTGATGTGCCCCGATGATGCCGCGCCCTTGCAGGGGCTTGGTGTGGACGCGGTTTGGGTCTCAAACCACGCAGGCCGGCAATTTGCTGGCAGCCCTGCGGCCATTGACATGCTGCCAGCCGTCAAGGCGGCGACCAACCTTCCGATCATTTTCGACAGTGGAATTGAAGGCGGGCTGGACATGCTGCGAGCGCTCGCATTGGGTGCAGATTTCGTCATGATCGGCCGAGCTTGGCACTATGCGCTTGGGGCTATTGGTGCAAAAGGTCCGGCGCATTTGTATGATCTGTTGGTGGATGATCTCACCTCAAATATGATCCAAATTGCCGCAACTCATCTAAGCGATTTGCCTGATTTGCTGCATAAATATTAATTTCTTCGCACAGTTCACCGGGTAAGAAATAGTGTTTTACTGAGCAAAATCCGGTGAAAAACGCGAGTTTTGACAATAAAAACTCAAAAAACAATTTGTAACCATGGGTATTCTAGCTTTAAATGCTGCAACTGCATAGTACGAGGAACACTCATGGCCGACTTCAAAAAAATCTTGATTGCCAACCGCGGTGAAATTGCAATTCGCATCATGCGCGCGGCAAATGAATTGGGCAAGCGCACCGTGGCCGTCTATGCAGAGGAGGACAAGCTCGGCCTGCATCGTTTTAAGGCGGATGAAGCCTATAAGATTGGCGACGGCCTCGGGCCAGTTGCGGCCTATTTGAGCATTGACGAAATTTTGCGCGTGGCTAAGGCCTGCGGTGCGGATGCAATCCATCCCGGCTATGGCCTTTTGTCTGAGAACCCAGATTTTGTCGATGCCTGCACAGAAGCGGGCATTGCCTTTATCGGCCCAAAGGCGGAGACCATGCGCCAGCTCGGCGACAAGGCCAGCGCACGCCGTGTGGCGATTGAAGCACAGGTGCCTGTTGTTCCAGCCACCGAGGTGCTTGGCGATGATATGGATACAATCCGAGCTGACGCCGCAAAGATCGGGTATCCTTTGATGCTAAAAGCCAGCTGGGGCGGTGGGGGCCGCGGCATGCGGCCCATCCGTAATGCTGATGAGTTGGAAGAGAAGGTTTTGGAAGGCCGGCGTGAAGCCGAGGCGGCTTTTGGCAATGGAGAAGGTTATCTAGAGCGCATGATCCAACGGGCACGCCATGTGGAAGTGCAAGTCTTGGGCGATAAGTTCGGCGGTATCTATCACCTTTATGAACGTGATTGCTCCGTTCAGCGGCGCAATCAAAAAGTCGTAGAGCGCGCGCCAGCGCCCTATCTGACCGAGGCCCAACGGACTGAAATTTGCGCTCTTGGAAAGAAAATTTGCGCCCATGTGAATTATGAATGCGCCGGAACCGTTGAGTTCTTAATGGATATGGACAGTCAAGAATTCTATTTCATTGAGGTCAACCCGAGGGTCCAGGTGGAACATACGGTGACAGAGGAAATCACCGGCATCGACATCGTTCGGGCGCAAATCCTTATAGCGGAGGGAAAACCTCTTAGCGAAGCCACCGGCACGGCCTGCCAGGAGGATGTGCAGTTGGACGGCCATGCAATTCAATGCCGCGTGACCACAGAAGATCCGTCAAACAATTTCATCCCCGACTATGGGCGCATCACGGCCTATCGCGGCGCTACGGGCATGGGCATTCGCCTCGATGGCGGCACGGCCTACTCTGGCGCTGTCATTACCCGCTATTATGATAGTCTGCTGGAAAAGGTCACCGCTTGGGCACCGACACCAGAGGCGGCAATTGCACGGATGGATCGGGCGTTGCGCGAATTTCGGATTCGCGGCGTCAGCACCAATATCGCTTTCGTGGAAAATTTGCTCAAACATCCCACTTTCCTAAATTACGAATATACCACCAGCTTTATCGACACGACGCCCGATCTGTTCAAATTCAGCAAGCGGCGCGATCGGGCCACTAAGATCTTGACCTATATTGCCGATATTACGGTCAATGGGCATCCTGAAACCCAAGATCGGGCCCGTCCTGCCAGCGATATAAAGCCACCAAAAGCTCCAATTGCCCTCGGTGACCGAGCGGAAGGCACCAAGGATATTCTGACCGCACGCGGACCGAAGGGCCTGGCCGATTGGATGAAGGCGCAAGACCGCCTCTTGCTCACCGACACCACCATGCGCGATGGGCATCAATCGCTCTTGGCAACGCGTATGCGCAGCCATGACATGGTGAAAGTTGCTCCGGCCTATGCGACGGGGCTTTCCGGGCTTTTTTCGGTAGAATGCTGGGGCGGCGCGACCTTCGACGTGGCCTATCGCTTTTTGCAAGAATGCCCGTGGCAACGATTGCGCGACCTGCGCGCCGCCATGCCCAATATCATGACCCAGATGCTTTTGCGCGCCAGCAACGGGGTGGGCTATACCAACTACCCTGACAATGTGGTGCAATTCTTTGTCCGCCAAGCCGCCGAAACTGGCGTAGATGTCTTCCGCATATTTGACAGCCTCAATTGGGTGGAAAACATGCGCGTCGCCATGGATGCGGTGATCGCAGCGGATCGCGTCTGCGAAGGCACAATCTGCTACACGGGTGATATCCTTAATCCCGATCGCGCAAAATATGATCTAAAATATTATGTCGCTATGGCCAAAGAGTTGGAAGCTGCGGGCGCGCATGTACTGGGGCTCAAGGATATGGCGGGTCTGCTGAAACCCGCCGCGGCCAAGGCTTTGATCGGCGCGCTGAAGCAAGAGGTCGGCCTGCCCATACATTTCCATACCCATGACACCTCAGGCATTTCAGGCGCGACGGTTCTGGCCGCAGCCGAAACTGGGGTGGATGCCGTAGATACGGCGATGGATGCCTTTGCCGGTGGCACATCACAGCCAGCTTTAGGCTCTATCGTCGAGGCACTGGCCCATACGGAACGTGACACCGGTCTCGATATCGCAGAAATTCGCAAAATCAGCGGCTATTGGGAGCAAGCCCGCGCGCAATACAGCGCTTTTGAAAGCGGCTTACAAGCACCCGCCTCTGAGGTCTACCTGCATGAAATGCCGGGCGGTCAATTTACCAACCTAAAAGCCCAGGCCCGCTCTTTGGGACTGGAAGAGCGCTGGGAAGATGTGGCGCAGACCTATGCGGATGTGAACCAAATGTTCGGCGATATTGTGAAGGTGACGCCCAGCTCAAAAGTTGTCGGCGATATGGCCCTGATGATGGTCTCACAAGGGCTAACCCGCGCAGAAGTTGAAGATCCTGCACGCGATGTGGCCTTTCCGGACAGTGTGGTCGATATGATGCGCGGCAATCTCGGCCAACCCCCCGGCGGATTTCCCGCAGGTATTTCGGCCAAAGTTCTCAAGGGACAGCCCCCAGTGATCGAACGGCCAGGGAAATCCATGCCAGCGGCCGATCTCGAGGCTCTGCGCGCCGAAGTCAGCGGAGTTCTGGAAAGTAAAAAGGTCGATGATGAGGATCTAAACGGCTATTTGATGTATCCTAGGGTATTTCTGGATTACATGGGGCGCCATCGGACCTATGGCCCTGTGAGGGTGCTGCCCACCCAAACTTTCTTTTATGGCATGCAGCCCGGTGAGGAGATCACCGCTGAAATTGATCCGGGTAAAACCCTTGAAATCTTACTGCAAGCCGTCGGTGAAACCAATGAGGAAGGCGATGCACGGGTGTTTTTTGAGCTGAATGGGCAACCCCGTGTGATCCGTGTGCCCAATCGCAAGGTGAAATCCACAGCCGCTGCCCGGCCCAAAGCAGAAAATGGCAATATCAGTCACATCGGAGCCCCGATGCCCGGCGTTGTGGCCTCAGTTGCAGCTCTCACCGGAGCACAGGTCCACGCTGGAGATTTGCTGTTAACTATTGAGGCGATGAAAATGGAGACCGGCCTGCACGCAGAGCGCGACGCGGTCATCAAAGCTGTGCATGTAACACCCGGCGCACAGATTGACGCCAAGGATTTGCTGATCGAATTTGAATGATTGAAACGCCCCAAGAGGAGTGCCAATGGCTGAAAAAATCCTATTGATGTCCGACATTCATATCACGGAGCCAGGTACGCAGATCATTGGTTTAGATCCGGCGGCCCGGTTTCGGCGCTGTCTGACCCATGCCGCTAAGCATCATGCGGATGCTGCACATCTATTCCTCATGGGCGACTTGACCCATCACGGGCAGGTCGCCCTTATATAAAATTTAAAAACAATGCCTTGAAGATCAAGCTTTCTCTGCAACTCTCATGCTAGGCAATCACGACAGGCGCAGGGCATTTGCCGAGGTCTTCCTAGAGTTTGAGCCCGGTTTGCGTCAAGGCCGTCATAGCTTTGGTGACACTGACGTGCTGTATCTCGACACGCTGGATGAGCAAGCCGAAGACCGGCACAGCGGACGCCTATGCCCAGACCGTCTCGATTGGCTAAAATCTGAGCTGGAGGCACGTAAACGGCCGGTGATCATCCTATCCCACCACCATATGCTGCGCTCTGGGTTTTATGGGATGGATGCCATCCCTCTGAGAAACGGCACCGAAGTCTCTGATATGATTGCCGCCTCAGGCCGC
>JAKMFM010000073.1 GCA_022425445.1 Planktomarina sp. | reverse complement strand
ATGACCAAAAGACCCGATGGCTCCATGAATTGCCCACCAATCAACAAGATAACATTGACGATCACCAAGAACATAATCGGTCCAAAACCTGCAGACAGCATGGCGCTGGCAATATGCTGCGGGATTTGCTCATCCGTCAGTACGTGCTTGAGGATCAGCGCATTGGCGATGATGAACATCAACGTCACTGTGAGTTTTCCCGACTCAAACAATGTTTTGCGGGTGTCTTTGTGCACGACCGCAGCTGGCAAATAGATGATCGCTTCGATGACACCCCGGCTCATGGCCTTGACCCCACCTAAAAGACTAGCGCCAAATCCAGTATCTTGACCCTCGCGGGCCGCGCCATGCAGCGAAAACGTGAAAATGATAGCTGGCGCCACGGTGGCCGCGAAGAGAAACACCCCGGCCAGAACAGCCAAAAGCCCAGTGCCTGCAAACGCAAGCATCGACCCTGACGCGAAGCCCGATAGGCCCTGGAAAATTGAAACCATCGTCCAATAGGCGAAAATCACTCCCGGCAAGGCGCCAAGCATAACGATCACAGGCCAGGCCACGCGGCTACGTTGGGCTGCAAAATGAGTCATCGCCCAGCCCGTGCCAAGGCAAACCAAAACCCAACCGATCGCCACAGCCAGCCCCCAGCCCTCTGGATAGACCCCCGCCTTGCCAAGCGATGCATGCAGCACGGAGCCAATCACCGCAAAGGCTACGACCCGTAGTCCCAAACCAAAAGCGCGTTGCTCACCCTCACGCAACCAGCCCCTGCCCTGCAAAGGCCCCATATCTCGATAAATCATCAAAGCTGCAAAAAACGCATAGACACAAGCCACAGCGGCCGCCTCGGTTGGGGTGAAAATACCGCCATAAATGCCGCCAAGAATGATTACGATCAGCACCAATCCGAAGGCGGCATCTAAGACCGCGGCCGCAACCTCATCCCAGCCTTGCCAGTCCCCCTTTGGCAGGTTTTTCACCTTCGCCATGATGTAGATGGTAATCATCAGCATGCAGCCAGCCAACAGGCCTGGCAATACTCCCGCGAGGAACATGCGGCCAACGGAGACTTCCACAGCCGCCGCATAAACCACCATCACGATGGAGGGGGGAATCAAAATCCCCAAAGTTCCGGCATTCGCGATCACACCAGCCGCAAAATCTTTCTTATACCCAACCTGATGCATGCCCGCGATCACGATGGAGCCAATCGCCACAACCGTCGCTGGCGAAGAGCCCGACAATGCTGCAAACATCATACAGGCAAAAACGCCGGCAATCGCCAATCCACCCGGCACATGTCCAACCAGAGCCACCGAAAAGCGTATGATGCGCCGCGCAACCCCGCCCGTGGACATAAAGCTAGACGCCAAAATAAAGAACGGGATGGCCAGAAGGGTATAGTGACCCGCCATGGCTTGAAAGAATGTCTGCGCAATGGACGCCAGCGAGGTATCGCCGAGGGCGAGCAAAAACAAGATCGATGCCATACCAAGGCTGACCGCAATGGGCACACCGATGAGCATCAGACCAACAACAACTGCAAATAAAATTGCGACTTCCATGGGGTTAGTCCTTAGCGTTAAGATGTTTAATTTCTGCCACAGCCTCTTCCACCTCATGGCTGACAATCAAGCTGGCCTCCTGGCCGCGCAGCAATCGCACAAAGACTTGGACAAAACGGAACAAGAGCAGCGCCATCCCGATTGGCAAGATCGCATAGGGGATGAAGCGTGGAATTTTTTCGTAGTCATCGCCGTCATTCATAATCGGTTGGATCCAGCGCAACCATTCGGGAAAGGCGATATCAATGACCTCATACCATCCGCGGTACGAGGTGCGTTTCATCTCTTCAAAGCCTGTTGGAAACCAACGGCCCGTTGTCTGAGGCAAATTGGCGAAATTGGCCCAGTAGTCCCAAGCCCCTTTCATCAGCAACCCAGCATAGACCACGCAAACCACAGCCGCGATCAGCGTCAGAATGCGGCGTGTTTTCGGTGCAAAAACATTGATGAGAGCATCGTCACCCTAATGCGCTGTGACGTTCACCGCATAGCTGACGCCGAAGAGCACCAACCAAGCAAACAAAAATGTTGTCGCCTCTAAACCCCAGATCAAGCCAGTGTTGAACCCATAGCGCAAAACAACATTTGCAAAGGTGATCAAAGTCATGAGGCCCAGAAGAATAGCGATGGCTGTTTCTTCAAATTCATTGATCCAATGGCCCAATCTTGACCGTGGCGTAGGGGCATTTGATGACATGTCGAGGGGTCCTATTAAGAAACATTTGGCCCGCAGATCCGCGGGCCAAAGTTACGCGTTCAAAAGTTTAGTGTTTGGCATTAATCGCTTGGGCTGCGTCAATGTTTTCTTGACCCACATCGCCTACAAACTGATCCCAAACAGGCATCATAGCCTTGACCCATTCAGCACGCTGATC
>JAKMFM010000051.1 GCA_022425445.1 Planktomarina sp. | reverse complement strand
CTTCAAAACCGGGCCGCGGAGTAGCCCAAGTAAACAAAATGGTGGGCACGACTGGGATCGAACCAGTGACCCCTTCGATGTCAACGAAGTGCTCTACCGCTGAGCTACGCGCCCGTTGAACCGATGTTTTCGTCACGTCCCACAAAAAAGGACGCAAAAAGCGCGTCGGTAGCGGCCGTATATGCAGCAGGTGGCGAGTCTTCAAGCTGAAATCGCAATTGAACTGAGAAATTGCTGGGACAATGGTAATTTTGGCTAATTTTATAGGAAATGTTTCCCCAATCTGGGCTCTATGCTAGGGTTCGCGCATGCGACATGCCCCGTTCACCCTTTTTGAGCCCGTCCAACGTAGCAGCTGCGTTGTCTTTGCTGCGCCCCATTCGGGGCGCCACTATGCGCCAGACTTTTTGGTGCGGTCCGTTCTTGATTCGCGTGCGATTCGCGCCTCAGAAGATGCTTTTGTCGATCAATTGTTTGCGTCTGCTGTTCAGTTTGGTGCGCTGCTATTAGTTGCCAATGCGCCGCGGGCTTTTGTGGATCTCAACCGCGGCTGCGACGAGCTGGATCCTGCGGTGATTGAGGGGGTTAAAAGCCCGGGCGTGAATGCGCGGATTGCCTCAGGTCTTGGGGTGGTGCCACGGGTCGTGGCGATTGGCACACCGATTTATCGCGGCAAGATCAGCCTTGCGGAGGCGCAAGATCGCATCGATCGCTATTGGTGGCCTTATCATCATCAGTTGACCGCGCTTTTGGAGCAAAACCGGGCGCAGTTTGGTCAAGCTATATTGATTGACTGTCATTCTATGCCCCATTCTGCTGTCAGCCGTGGGCCGCTTGACGACACAGCGCCGCAGATCGTTTTGGGTGATCGCTTTGGGGTGGCCGCAGATGAGACGCTGATGGCATGTATTCAAGGCGCTTTCGTGGAGGCTGGATTTCGGGTGGCGCGCAATACACCCTTTGCGGGCGCTTTCATCAGCCGGCGCTATGGCAAGCCGCAGATGGGGCAACATGCGGTGCAGATCGAAATTGATCGCAGCCTTTATATGGATGAAGCGCGGATCCGGCCGAGCGCTGAGTTCGATGCCGTCCGTCGGCGTCTGGTCGGCGTTATTGCGGATATCGCGAGACTGGGGCAATCGGGGCAGGCGCTTGCCGCACAGTGAAGCCCTAGCGCAAAGACCGTCCTTTTCTGATGGCATCTTTGCCGAATTTTTCCCGAATAGAATCTGTCGCCCGTTCTGCCCTGGCGCGGGTGCTCGCATCGGGGTCCAGAAGATCCTCGGTCAAATCGCTTTGCGCCGCGCGGACCAAATCTGACAGGCCCACTCCGATCAAGCGATAGGGGCCCTGCGGGCCAGATTGGTCAAACAAATCTCGCGCCGTGCGATAGATCCGATCGGCGATTTGCGTTGCATCTCTCAAGGATACACGGCGCGACAAGGCGCTGTGATCTTTGCGCTTGAGTTTCAGCGTCACGACTCGCCCCGCTAGATCCCGTGCTTTTGCGCGGTCGCTGACCTTCTCTGCAAGGCGCCAAATATGTCCATCTAGCACATCTGTGTCTGAGGTATCCTCAAAGAATGTGGTTTCATTTGAGATGCTTTTCACAGGCGCATGGACTGAGACGCGCCGTCGGTCCTCGCCGCGGGCCAGATGCCACAATCGATCACCCATGGATCCGAAACGCGCGCTCAGGTCTTGCCGCTCCCAACGCAAGAGATCGGCAAATGTGCGGATGCCCGCCTTTCCCAATGCGCCCTGTGCCACAGAGCCCACGCCCCAAATCAGACCGATGGGTTTGTCTCTAAGGAACTGATGTGTTTCTGCCTTTCCAATGACAGAAAATCCCCTTGGCTTGTCGAGATCGCTGGCGACTTTTGCGAGAAATTTATTATGCGACAGACCGATCGAACCGGTCAGGCCTAAGTCCTCCTTCATACGTTTCACCAAACGTGCCAACATCACTGCGGGCGGCGCTCCATGCAGCGCTGTGGTGCCGGTCATGTCGAGGAAGGCTTCATCCAGTGACAAAGGTTCGATGGCTGGGGTCAGCTCTTGCATCATTTTGCGGATGGCTGCGCTGGCCTTCACATATTCATCCATACGCGGCCGCACTACCACCGCTTCTGGGCAGAGTTTTAGGGCCTGAAACATAGGCATGGCAGATTTCACACCTCGCACGCGTGCTACATAGCAAGCGGTGCTCACCACTCCGCGCCGCCCGCCACCTATGATGACGGGTTTGCTGGCCAGGTCTGGATTGTCGCGTTTTTCCACAGAGGCATAGAAGGCATCACAATCCATATGGGCGATGGAGAGGGAGAACAGCTCTGGGTGGGAGGTGATGCGTGGCCGTCCGCAGCCCGTGCACCGGCGCGGGGCAGAATCAAAGGTGGTCAAACAGTCGCGGCAAAATGCAGGCATAGGCGTAATCTAGCGCGGACGTGCGGCTGGGTCCACGCGCAAGGCTATATCCTGCCCGCACAGGAGATTTCATTTTTGCAAAAATGCCCTATATAGGGGCTCAAGAATAAGGAGAAAATTTATGAATTTTGAAGCGACTTTAAGTCAGCTCGGGCAAAATAGCTTTTTAATCGCCTTGGCTATTATTATTCTGCTCATCCTGTTCAAAGGTGTGCGCGTCGTGCCGCAATCTGAGAAGTTTGTGGTGGAGCGTTTCGGCCGTCTCAAGTCGGTTTTGGGCCCTGGGCTCAATTTCATTGTGCCGTTCCTCGACCGGGTGCGGCATCGGGTTTCAGTTCTTGAGCGGCAATTGCCAACCAATAGCCAAGATGCCATCACCAGTGACAACGTGTTGGTGAAAGTGGATACATCTGTTTTTTATCGTATCACTGAGCCGGCCAAAACAGTCTATCGGATCCGCGATATAGACGCCGCGATCTCAACCACAGTTGCAGGGATCGTGCGAGCAGAGATTGGCCAAATGGAGCTTGATGAAGTGCAATCGAACCGCTCTGAATTGATCGTTGCCATCAAGACCGCAATTGAAGTGGCGGTGGATGATTGGGGCGTCGAGGTGACGCGCGCGGAATTGTTGGATGTAAATTTGGACCGAGCGACCCAAGAGGCGATGCTGCAACAGCTTAACGCAGAGCGCGCGCGCCGGGCCCAGGTCACTGAGGCGGAAGGGCGCAAGCGCGCGGTTGAGCTCAATGCAGATGCCGAGCTTTATTCAGCTGAGCAAGCAGCCAAAGCGCGCCGTGTGCAAGCGGATGCGGAAGCCTATGCCACTGGCGTTGTTGCCCGCGCGATTGCCAAGAATGGCATTGAAGCGGCGCAATATCAGGTGGCGCTCAAACAGGTTGACGCCTTGACCGCCTTAGGTGGTGGCGAGGGCAAGCAAACCATTTTGGTGCCCTCCAATGCGATGGACGCATTTGCGGATGCTTTCAAAATGCTGAAAGGGTCGAAGTGATGCTTCTTACACTCCATGCCACTTGGTGGGCTTGGGCGATTTTAGCCCTGGCCCTTGCCTTTTTAGAAATCATCGTTCCGGCCTTTGTATTTTTGGGCATGACCATCGGTGCTGCCTGCGTCGCGCTGATGATGCTTTTGGGCGGCGCAGACGTTATCGGCGCGCCCGCGTCTTTGCTGCTTTTCGCGGTCACCTCGCTTGTCGCCACTTTGATCCTACGCAGAGTATTTTCACTGCCCAAAGGGCAGGTCAAAACCTTTGACAGCGACATTAACGATTAGGAATTCGGGCTTAGTGCTTGCGGGCTGGCCAGTTCGGCCAGAATAGCCAGCGCTGCGTCGCGAGGGGAAGGGGCGGTCCAAATTGGCCGGCCCACGACCACATGATCTGCACCATTGGCAATGGCCTGCGCCGGTGTGGCGACGCGCTTTTGATCGCCCAAGTCGGCCCCTGTGGGGCGCACGCCGGGGGTGACGATCAACTTGCCTGTGGCCTCTGGAAGTGCGCGAATGATGGCGGCCTCCTGCGGACTCGCAATCACGCCATCCGCGCCGGCGTCAAAGGCTTTGCCCGCGCGATCTAATACCAAATCGGAAATATCTCCGGGCTTGATAAGCGCATCATCGAGATCGGCGCGATCCAGTGACGTCAAGATCGTCACGGCTAAAATTTTCATATCCTTGCCAGCCGCACCCTCTTTCGCAGCGCGCACAACGTAGGGGTCGCCGTGGACGGTGAGAAAATCGAGATCAAATTGCGCGATACCGCGCACGGCATGTTCAACGGTGGCGCCGATGTCGAACAATTTCATATCAAGAAAAATACGCTTGCCCATTTCCGCTTTGAGCTCATTGGCCAGTGCCAAACCGCCGCCAGTCAGCATGCCGAGGCCGATTTTGTAGAAGTTGACCGCATCCCCGAGATGCTCGGCCATCTTCAGGGCTTCAATGGCATTTGGCATATCCATCGCCATAATCAATTTGTCATCAGCCATGGGAGCCTCCAAGGTTTGCTGGTTGGGGGTGAACTATCCATTGCAACCGGCTCTGTCTATGCCACGGGTCTGAAATTGCAGTTTCATGTCAAAAAAACCGGTTTATGCGGGCCGAGCACTTGTCGCGGCAATGGACCATGCCCAAATAATAGCTAAGGTCGCACCAAGGCTGTGCCGAAGTCGGGCAGCTTAAGATCCGCGACGCTTATGAAGGAGAGAGACGATGAATTTAGACAAATTCACCGAACGGTCGCGTGGTTTCATCCAATCGGCCCAAACTATTGCACAAAGAGACGATCATGCGCGCCTAGGACCGGAGCATTTGCTCAAAGCGCTTTTGGACGACAAAGAGGGGTTGGCGAGCAACTTGATCGCGCGATCTGGCGGCGCGCCCTCGCGGGTGTGTGAACATTTGGACCTCACGCTGTCCAAAATTGCCAAGGTCACGGGCAATGCGCAGGTCTATGTCGACAGCGCAACTGGCAAAGTTTTAACGGAGGCGGAAAAACTGGCGCAAAAGGCGGGCGACAGTTTCGTACCTGTAGAGCGCATTTTGATGGCGCTTTGCATGGTGAAATCCAAAGCGAAGGAGGCACTCGACGCCGGTGTAGTCACCGCTCAAAAGCTTAATGGCGCAATTGAACATATCCGCCAGGGTCGTACGGCAGATTCGGCCAGCGCTGAAGAGAGCTATGAGGCGCTCAAGAAATATGCCCAGGATTTGACGGCACGGGCGCGAGAGGGGAAGATTGACCCGATCATTGGCCGGGATGAAGAAATCCGCCGCGCCATGCAGGTGCTCTCGCGGCGCACCAAGAATAACCCGGTGCTCATCGGTGAGCCGGGCGTTGGCAAAACGGCGATTGCTGAGGGCATGGCGTTGCGCATTGTCAACGGTGACGTGCCCGAGAGCCTGCGCAATAAGAGGCTTTTGGCGCTGGATATGGGCGCCTTGATTGCTGGGGCAAAGTATCGTGGCGAATTTGAAGAACGTCTCAAGGCGGTTTTGAACGAAGTGATATCTGCGGCGGGCGAAATCCTACTGTTTATCGATGAGATGCACACATTGGTGGGCGCGGGCAAAAGTGAGGGCGCGATGGATGCGGCCAATTTGATAAAACCGGCCTTGGCGCGCGGTGAATTGCACTGTATCGGCGCGACCACGCTGGATGAATATCGCAAATATGTTGAAAAAGATGCCGCCCTTGCCCGGCGCTTTCAACCGCTGCAGGTCGAAGAGCCGAGCGTGACCGACACCATCTCGATCCTGCGCGGGATCAAGGAAAAATACGAGCTGCACCACGGTGTGCGCATCGCCGATGCGGCGCTTGTGGCGGCTGCAACCCTTTCAAACCGCTATATTACGGATCGTTTTTTGCCCGATAAAGCAATCGACCTCGTGGATGAGGCGGCCAGCCGGTTGCGGATGCAAGTGGATAGCAAACCAGAAGAGCTGGACGCATTGGACCGCGATATCTTGCAAAAACAAATCGAGGTTGAGGCGCTTAAGCTGGAAGATGATGCTGGATCAAAAACTCGGCTTGCTGCTTTGGAGAAATCTTTGGCCGATCTGCAAGAGCGGTCCAGCGAGCTGAACGCTCAATGGCAAGCAGAGCGGGATAAATTGGCTTCAGCGCGTGAAATCAAAGAGCAGCTAGACCGGGCTCGGGCCGATCTGGATATCGCCAAACGTGAGGGCAATCTCGGCAAAGCTGGCGAGCTGTCTTACGGGGTGATCCCTGGGTTGGAAAAAAGCCTAGCTAAGGCGGAAGCGTCGGGCGGTCAGATGGTTGAGGAGGCCGTGCGCCCGGATCAAATCGCCGGTGTGGTCGAGCGCTGGACGGGGATTCCGACCTCAAGGATGCTCGAGGGCGAGCGTGATAAATTGCTGCGCATGGAGGACGACTTGCATGCGCGAGTGATTGGCCAATCGGCAGCGGTCAAAGCCGTGTCCAATGCGGTGCGCCGGGCGCGGGCCGGGCTGAATGACGAAAGTCGGCCTTTGGGGAGCTTTCTCTTTTTGGGTCCAACGGGCGTGGGCAAGACTGAATTGACCAAGGCTGTGGCGGATTTCCTGTTTGATGATGACTCTGCAATGGTTCGGATTGATATGTCGGAATTCATGGAAAAACACAGTGTCTCTCGATTGATTGGCGCGCCTCCTGGCTATGTTGGCTATGATGAAGGGGGCGTTTTGACAGAAGCTGTGCGCCGCCGTCCGTATCAAGTGGTTTTGTTCGATGAAGTTGAGAAGGCGCATCCGGATGTGTTCAATATTCTATTACAGGTTTTGGACGATGGTGTGCTCACCGACAGCCAGGGACGGACCGTGGACTTCAAACAGACTTTGATCGTACTGACCTCAAACCTTGGTGCGCAGGTGTTGAGTGAATTACCAGATGGAATGGACTCGTCGGAGGCGAGGCGCGACGTGATGGACGCTGTGCGGGGGCATTTCCGTCCCGAGTTTCTCAACCGTTTGGACGAGACCATCATTTTCGATCGTCTGAACAGGCAGGATATGGATGGCATTGTAGACATCCAATTAGCACGTTTGCAGAGCCGTCTGGCGCCGCGGGAAATCCGCTTAGAATTGGATGCCTTCGCCAAAACTTGGTTGGCTGATGAGGGTTATGATCCGGTTTTTGGCGCGCGTCCGTTGAAGCGGGTTATGCAATCGGCGTTGCAAAACCAATTGGCTGAGATGCTTTTGGCTGGTGAAGTGGTAGATGGTGACATCGTGCCTGTGACGGCCGGCAGTGAGGGCTTGCTTGTTGGGGGTCGGGTTAGCGGTTCTACCCGACTGCCGCCGAAAGATGCGGTCGTGCATTAAACTTGCGAACACCGGGGCCCCCGCGCAACTGTGCGGGGGTGATTCATTGTAAAAGGAACATTGTATGTGTCAGCTTGACTGCGTGCCGAAGTTGGTAATTTTTGATTGTGACGGTGTGGTGGTGGACAGCGAGCCTCTGACATTGCAATTGATCCGTGATGATCTGGCCGCAAGAGGCTTGCCGCTTGATCTGACAAAAACCACCGATCTTTTCATGGGGGGCACGATTGCTGGAGCCGGCGCGCAAGCGCGGGAGATGGGCGCGGATATTCCAGAAGATTGGGTCGATCTTATCTATGATAAAGTATTTGCTGCTTTGGCGCGCAAGGTGGAGCCTATCCCGGGCATTGGGGCGGTGTTGGACCGTTTGGATCGTCAGGGGATTGCCTATGCGATTGGCTCAAACGGACCGCATCGCAAGATGGAAATTACTTTGGCGCGCTGCGGCTTTGCTGCGCGCTTTGCCGGGCGGACCTATTCGCGCGAGGATGTTGCTACGCCCAAACCAGCCCCGGATGTCTATCTTTTGGCTGCCAGCCAAGCTGGGGTGGCGCCGCAAGATTGCGTGGTGATTGAGGACAGCGCCACCGGGGCTCAGGCCGCGGTCGCTGCCGGCATGGCTGTTTTCGGGTTTGTGCGCGAGACTCCGCGCGCAAAATTTGAAGGTCTTACAGAGTTGCTATTTGACGACATGGGGCAGCTGCCGGCGTTACTTGGTTTGCCCACGGAGTGACGGCAGGCCAATACCTGTGCTTTCAAACCCCCCATCGACAGAGATATTTTGCCCCGTCACAAAGCTGGCCTCATCTGAGCATAGAAAGGCGATGACCTGCCCTATTTCCGCTTCATTGCCATAGCGCCCCAGTGGAATGGCATCGTGATAAGCATCGACAATGTCTTGGGTATGCACGGCCATGGCCAGCTTGGTGCGCACTGGACCGGGAGCTACAGAATTGACGCGGATTCCATATTCGCCAAGCTCTGCGGCATATTGCTGTGTCATATGAATGATTGCAGCTTTCGACGTTCCATAGGCCACCCGCAGGGTTGAGGCCCGCAAACCTGAAATTGAGGCAATATTGACCACTGCGCCGCGGCTGGCCTTGAGGGCTGGTGTGGCGGCTTGGGTGCACAGAAATGCTCCGTCGAGATTGGTGTCCATCACCCGCCGCCACCGGGCGAAGGAGGTTTGCTCGATCGGACCAAAATCTGCGACCCCGGCGTTATTGACCAAAGCATCAATCTGCCCTCGTGCCGCCAGTGTCACCGCGATCATTTTGTCCACTTGGTCTGGGTCTGAGATATCATGCACGGCTGCGGTCACAGCGTGGCGCTCAGAGGCTCGGGCCATCAATTCTTCTGCGTCCCTGTCCACCATGACCACATGCCAGCCCTTTGCGCAGAGGATATCGGTGGTGGCGAGACCAATGCCCCGCGCGGCGCCGGTAATGAGTGCAGTTTTCATGTCCATCTCCTTTTGACTAACTGTGCCGCCGGGGCGCAGCAGAGGCAAGCGATCAAAATGTTTCAGGTGCCTAGCGAAGCTGTGATGTGAGTTGTATTGGACAGAAACGGCTTTTGGGTTACCTCTTTGGCAACGGAAAGGATCTGACTATGGCACATCGCTGGACGAATACGTTGACACGCGCCGATATCACCCCGGAGCCGCTTTGGCTCAATCGCAGGCAACTCATCGCCGGTGCCTTGGGCGCGGGGGCCATGGCCTCGATCGCCAGTCCGGCTTTGGCAGAAACCTTGGAGCCCAATACTTGGGAGCATATTACCAGCTATAACAATTTCTATGAATTTGGCACCGATAAGGAAGAACCTGCCGCCAATGCCCATCGTTTGAACACCGCTGGTTGGGAGATTGAAGTGGATGGTCTGGTCGACGCGCCTGGACGCTATTCGGTGGCCTCCCTACTTGACGGTTTAAGCGAAGAGGAGCGCATCTATCGGTTCCGCTGTGTGGAAGCATGGGCGATGGTTGTGCCTTGGAATGGGGTAGAGCTGAAAGACATACTCGATAAGGTTGGTGTGCAGTCTGGGGCAAAATATGTGGCTTTTGAGACAGCTAACCGTCCCGATGAAATGCCAGGTCTGCGCTACCCTGTGTTGGATTGGCCCTATCGTGAGGGGCTGCGGCTTGATGAGGCACTGCATCCTTTGACTTTGATCGCGACGGGGATTTACGGCAAGCCCATTCCAAATCAAAATGGCGCACCCATCCGGTTGGTAGTGCCTTGGAAATATGGTTTCAAATCGATCAAATCCATCGTTCGGATTACCTTAACGGACCAAGAGCCCGTCACGAGCTGGAATATGGCCAATGCCCGAGAGTATGGCTTTTACAGCAATGTGAATCCAACGGTCAGCCATCCACGTTGGTCGCAAGCCACAGAACGCAGGATTGGCGGTGGCTTGTTTAATCGCCGGCAACCGACATTGATGTTCAACGGATATGAGGCGGAAGTTGCAGATCTCTATGAGGGCATGGATCTCAAGACGTATTTTTAACCTCTTGTCCCCATGGCGTGGAGTGTTTGCGTTCACTCGCCATTTGGCTAATATGACCCCATTGAATGAAAATGGATTGTCTAAATGTTTATACAAAGCATAAATGCAGGGCTGCGCAAAATTCCAACCTGGTTGCTATACATTATTTTACCTATTCCGGGTCTTTCGGCCATTGCCGCAGGTTTGACCGATAATCTTGGACCAGAACCCATTAATGAACTGGAAGAGCAATTGGGCGAATTTGCTCTCAAACTTTTGATCGTGGGTCTCGCTGTCTCGCCGCTGTTACACTTTACCCGGATCAATCTGGTGCGATTCCGCCGAGCCATTGGATTGATGGCTTTCGCTTATGTATTGGCGCATTTCTTGGTCTGGTTCGTGCTGGATCTGCAGGCTCTCAATCAAATTTGGACTGAGATTGCCAAGCGCCCCTATGTGACCGCTGGGTTCGCTGGGTTCATTATGATGATTCCACTGGCGTTGACCTCTAATGATTGGTCGGTTCGGCGCCTTGGCCGGTTTTGGCGCGTCTTGCACCGCTTGAGCTATTTGGCTGCGATTCTTGCGGGGGTGCATTTCATCATGCTGTCCAAAGGCTTTGATGTGGAAGCCCTGGCCCATATGGCCGTGATCCTGGCATTTTTGGCCCTGCGCGTGGGTAAATGGCGTCGTAGCTTACAATCTGGCCTTCAAGGACTGCGGACAAAGCTTATTGGGTGAGGAGACCTCTGCCGGAATTAAAGTGAGTCTGAGGCTGCTGGCATATCGGAGCTGCCAAGATTCCCGTGAATTCGTGCTTTATCGGCTGCAGGCGTGGTTTCTGGCCAGGTCACTTACGGGTAGCCATTACCGAAAAAGAAATTATCTAACTGTTTTTAAGTGTAAAAAAACTTAATTCAAAAAATTGGATTTTTCTGCAAAAAAGCTCTTGCGGCTTTTGGTCAGTAACCTTAGAAGCCCTCTATCAGCAACGCAGAGACGTCGCGCTGGTCACGACTACTGATAGCAAGTGTTTTCATTTTGCGCATAATGGTTTGCGTAATTTGATTATTTTTGTGTCGCGTTATTTGAAATTTTGGTATCTGAAGAGATATGTGGGCGGTTTGGTTCATTCGATGAACAAACAACTGCATATCGACTTACTAGGGCTACTTCGTTTTGAGGGTGTCCGATGATGTAAGGTCAGCTTCACTGTTTGTTAGGTTTTTGTTTCTTTTGAAACTGAAGCACAATGAACAGAAATGATGTCCCGCCTGAACAGCGGGACGATGTGCAGAGGTTCGAACGTCAAGGTTATACAGGTAACTGTATTTCAACTTGAGAGTTTGATCCTGGCTCAGAACGAACGCTGGCGGCAGGCCTAATACATGCAAGTCGAGCGCATTCTTCGGAATGAGCGGCGGACGGGTGAGTAACGCGTGGGAATATGCCCTTCTCTAAGGAATAGCCTCTGGAAACGGAGAGTAATACCTTATACGCCCTTCGGGGGAAAGATTTATCGGAGAAGGATTAGCCCGCGT
>JAKMFM010000042.1 GCA_022425445.1 Planktomarina sp. | reverse complement strand
ATCTATCCCGACAATATGATCGCCAATATGAACAAATTTCGCGGCTTGGTCCATTCCCAGCGGGTCTTGCTGGCGCTGACACAAAAAGGCGTGAGCCGTGAAGACAGCTACCGCCTCGTGCAACGCAATGCGATGCGGGTCTGGGAACAGGGTGCAGATTTCTTAACAGAATTGAAAGCGGATCCGGAAGTCACGGCCGCCATGTCCATCGACGAAATCGAAGACAAATTCGATCTGGGCTATCATACCAAACATGTGGAAACGATTTTCGCCCGCGTCTTCGGCGCCTAATCGGGTGGCCCCTCGCAGCGGTATGGACGCGGGGGGCACATCGGACACTGGACAAAGTTTAACCACATGCCTATTTTTCCGATCATGACTGAATTTCTCGGAAAACGCTGGCATGATATGGGTGGTGATGCTGCCGGGCCCATCAGTCCAGACGAACATGATTTTGCTCTGTGGGAAAAAAGAGTGGACGCGCTGATGGTGCTCACCTCTGCCGCCGGATTGATGACCACCGACAGCCTGCGCCGCGTACTGGAAGATATGGGGCCGGAGGCGTATGAAACTATGACTTATTATGAACGTTGGATCGCATCTATCACGCAAAATATGGTGGAAGCCGGTGCGATAACCACTGAAGAACTGGGCACAAAGATGGCCGACGTGCGGGCCCGCGGGACAACCTATGGCGACGCGTCATGAAAGTTCGCGTTAAATCCCATTGGCCCCCGGGCCATATCCGTACGCCAGCCTACCTGCGCGGTAAAATCGGGCAAATTGAGCGACGCATTGGGCTGTTTAACAACCCCGAAGAGGTCGCCTATCGCCAAACGGGTGCGCAACGCGAGCTGGTCCGCGTTCGTTTTCGTATGGACGAAATTTGGGGCGCGCGCGCCGAGCGGGGTGAGGATGTGATTGAAGCGGAACTATATGCTCACTGGTTGGAGCCTATCTAATGCCCCATGACCACCACGACCACAGCCATGAAGGCCTGTCGCCCTCTGGCCATCCCTATCGCCCGGATGATGACACCGAACTGAGCTATTGGCAGGTGATGGAAATTGCCCTGCGCGAATTGCTCATCGAAAAAGGGCATCTGACCGCGGCGCAAATCCATGCACAGATCAATGCAATGGATAGCCGCAGCCCCACCAATGGCGCGCGCGTTGTGGCCCGGGCCTGGGTCGACCCTGCATTCAAAGCAGCCCTGCTTGCAGATGCGAGCGCGGCCAGCCGATCCATGGGATTTGATATTGGTCCGATGCATCTGATCGCTCTGGAAAACACAAAAGAGGTGCATAACCTTGTGGTTTGCACGCTCTGCTCTTGCTACCCGCGCAACCTGCTGGGACTGCCACCCGACTGGTACAAATCGCGCGCCTATCGATCGCGCGCTGTGATTGAGCCGCGCAAAGTTCTGTCGGAATTTGGTCTCACGCTCCCAGACGAGATGCAGGTGCGTGTACACGACAGCACAGCGGATATGCGCTACATCGTGGTGCCTGTCCAGCCGGAGGGCAGTTTCGGCCAAACAGAAGAAGAGCTTGCCGCTTGGATCACGCGCGACAGTATGATCGGCGTAGGTCTCCCACAAGCGCCGCAATGACCCTAACCAACGCGCAAAGAGGTGCCGCGCTTATGGTCGCTGGCGTGTTCTGCATGGCCTCGATGGATGTCATGGCGAAAATTCTCGGCCATAGCATTCCGGTGGCGCAGATTGTTTGGCTGCGTTTTGTCTCACAGGCCCTCTTGGTTGGCGGTGGGTTGATCATTGCACGGCGCGCGCTTTTCACCAGCGCGCATATCAAGCTGCATATGCTGCGCGGATTGGCCACGACATTTAGCAGCTACATGTTTTTTATGGGTATTATCTATTTGCCGCTTGCCGATGCCACTGCATTGATTCAACTCGGGCCAGTGATGGTGACGCTGGGTGCGGTGTTTGTGTTGGGCGAAACAATCGGCCGTCGCCGCATTGTCGCAATTGCCGTCGCCTTTCTTGGCGCGATGCTGATCATCCGACCAGGGTCATCGGTCATGTCACCGGCCTCTGCATTTCCGATGCTCGGGGCGGTTGGTTTCACAGTCTATGCACTGGCAACCCGTTTTGTGCGCAGCGATGGTCCTTGGACCGCCTTATTTCTGCAAGGCGTTTTTGGCACGATGTTTTCCTCGCTGCTGGTGCCCTTCTTTTGGCAGCCCATTGCCCTCCCCGATGCTCCTACGGTGGCGGCTCTCGTGGGATTTGGTATTTTGGGCCATTTGCTGATGATCCGCGCCTTCGCCGCAGCCCCGGCGGGCGATATCGCGCCCTATGGCTATGCTGGGCTACTTTTTGCAGTGATTTTTGGGCTTGTGCTCTTTGGCGAAACACCCGACGGCGTCACACTCCTCGGCGCGGTTGTTATTGTAACGGCTGGACTATATGTATGGTATCGTGAAAGGCTCACACACGTGCAGGACGACAATGGCTGATACTGGAAAACCCCGCGGAACTCTGCGCCATAAACTCGAATATGCTGCGATCATGGGATTTTTTGGTGCGATGTGGCTGGTGCCATACCGGCTGCGCAATCGCTGGGTTGGCGCCTGTCTGCGCGGCTTATTGGGACGCCTGCTCGGCTATCGCAAGCGGGTTATGGACAATCTGAACCTGATTTATCCCAAGACGCCCCACGCGCACAAATTGGAGATTGCCGGTCAAGTACTCGACAATGCGGGACGCACCTTTACAGAAAATATGTTTCCCGCGCAGTTTCAAGCACAAGATCCCGAAATCACGCTGCACGGCGCCGGCCTTGAAGCGGTGCTTCAGGCCCATAAGGACGGCCGACCCATCATGTTTTATTCTGGACATTTTGGAAATCATGAAGCTTTCCGTGCCGCGCTTTACAAACACGGGATCAAGGTGGGCGGCATGGTTCGGCGCATGGCCAATCCCTATTTTGATGTGCAATATAAGAAAATGCTCGATATCAACGGCCGTGGTGGACCGGTTTTTGAGGCGGATAAACATGGCACATTGGCTATGGTAAAATCGTTAAAAACCGGCACTGCGCTTGTCTTATTGCTCGATTTGGCGTTGAGACATGGCATGTCGGTGACGTTCATGGGGCGTTCTGTTTATTGTTCTGTGACAGCGGCAAGTTTTGCGCTGAAGACAAAAGCGCTCTTCGTGCCCTATTTTTCGATGCGCAATCGCGATGGCGAAAGCTTTAGTGTCGAGATTGGCCCCCCTATCGAACACAGCGACGCTGAGACCATGACACGCGAAGCCACAAAATCTATTGAAGACCGGGTTTATGCTGATCCAGGGAATTGGTTTTGGGTCCATCGGCGCTGGAAATATCAACCACCTTCGGATTAAAGTCCCGCAGGGCGCCGGCTTGCTGCCCGGTTAATTCAGCCATTCGGCGGCGACAATTTCACCGTTGTTTTGATGTTGCACAAAAACAGCATACCGCCCTGGCCCCAATACTCCAGTTGCAAAGGTGGTTGGACCAAGGCCGTCCCAGCGGCCCAAATTTTGCCATCCGATGACACTATTGGCATACTCCAAACGCCGCCCCGCGTTCTCGCCACGGGAAATTTCAACAGTCTCCAAAGGTGAAACGCTCACAAGTTGAACATCATAGCCACCCGTAGACTGAGCGTTTTGCAAAATAACGTCATAGGACGCCCCCACCCGCCGAATGGATAGATCGGCCTCGGGTACCAGCTGCGCATATTTTTGAATCAGAGCTGCAATCTCTGCGCGCCGGCCCGCTTTCGGGCTTTCAGCTCCATTGATGATAAATTGCGGGGTGTATATCATTCGTTGTTTCAACGCCCGTGCATAGGCTTTTTGGCGCTCGGTAAAGGCGGGATGGGCAAAGGCATCCTTCCAACCGATGTAATCCCAATAATCAACATGCCACCCCAGGGCGATAATGTTCCTTTGCTGGGCGAGCTCCAACAAAAATTCATCCGCCGGCGGGCAGGATGCGCAGCCCTGGGAGGAGAACAGCTCAACCACCACCGGCGCAGTCTGCCCATAGCTGAAAGTGGGCACACTCAGTGTGAGTAGGCAAAGCATCTGTGCAGCGATGCGGCGCATATATGTCAGTTCCTGAATCATCTAGGCACAAGATAAATCATCCCGGTGCGCCTGGCCAATCACTCAATCGTGCGCGGATGTTACAAAAATCCCTACTTGGTATACAAATGTATGCGAAGCCTCTTGATCCTCAAGTGCCACAGCTGATAAGAGGCCTCAACATCCTTTCAATCCTGGAGATTTTCATGACCGTAGTTGTTGGGCAGGACACTGCTAAAACACG
>JAKMFM010000036.1 GCA_022425445.1 Planktomarina sp. | reverse complement strand
ATGAAGCGGAAACCAAATTCGCCGCCGAGGCCGCTGCGACTGTCTCGGGGGAGTGCGATTTTGCACCGCTGGTCATGGGCGGTGAAGATTTTTCCTATATGCTTGAAGAACGCCCTGGCGCATATATTCTTATGGGCAACGGCGACGGCGCCAGCGTGCATCACCCGGAATATAACTTCAATGATGAGGCCATTCCTGCTGGCTGCTCCTGGTGGGTGGAAATGGCTGAAACCCGACTTGGTACGGCGCAATAGCGCGGCGTTAGCCGACCGTTCGACAAAACGTGCATTGGCCGCAAACTCCGGCCTTTGCACGGAAATTTATTTCCAATCCCCAAAAATACCGGGAAGGTGTTTCGATGTTTATATAGACTAACACTTAAAATTATTTATTTTAGGCTATTTCATGCTGCTCTTATATCTGCGCCGCGTCTGCGTCCTGACCTCTTTTGCAACGCTGTTTTTCATGCTGTCCTCCCCTTTGCGCGCAGATTTGACCACAGCGCGCATTGCCCTCAAATCAAGACAGTTTCAACTGGCCTTGGCACAGGCGGAAAATCTTGCCGCGACCAATCCCTTCGACAGCGCCATGATCGCTGCCCGGGCTCATATTGAGCTGGGACAGTTCGAAAGAGCCCAGACATCCGCCACCCGTGCGCAGGCCTTGGCGCCAAATCTGGCGGCGCCCCGCATCCTAAAAGCCCTCGCACTGCACGGCCTGGGCAAACCGCGGCGGGCCATGTTTCAACTGCGCCGCGCCCTAGATCTCAGTACAGAGCGAAATGAGCGGATCACGGCCACCCGCCTCTTGCAACAGATACAAGCGGGCTTGACGGTAAAAATATCTGGCGGCCTCGGCATCGCCCCTTCAAGCAATATCAACAAGATTTCCTATTCGACCACGCATACATCGATCAACCAGCTCACCGGCACTTTGCAAACCATACATTGGACAGCCAATAAACCCAACGCAGCGGGTCCGGCCTACGGCTCTGGAGTGGGTTGAGCTTTGCCCTGCCCGAGACGCAATTGAGCACGCAACTTGCAAGCCTCAATCTATCCACAGATGTTTATAATTAACCGCGTTTCAATCGCAGTTCCTTGAGCATCAATCATAAGCTCGCTTTCACTCCCGCCGCACAACATCAAACCACTTTGACGCAAGCCTTCACTGCAGTTCACCAATTCAACACCCTCGAATCACGGATATTTTCTTCGAGCTGGTCGCGGCGCTATGCTCTTCGCGCCCCCCAAAACCCCCAAAAAATTGCCCTGCGTGATTGGTCCTTCGGCGCAGATATCATCACGCGCCCAGATGGCAAAGACAGCCCGGTGCTGAAAACCAGTTTGCGCCATTATTGGCCCGCCAGCTGATCGAACCAATTTAATCTTGGCCTTGGCTACACAAATCGGTTTTCTGACGCTGCGGATGTGGGCAATCACGAGATTAAATCGATCTTGGATGGCGGCCTATTTTCCAGACAACGCCCTATGTCCTGAATTTCAATTTCTCGCTGTCCTTGGCAAAATGGAAAGATCTGGAGATCACTTTCCCAGAAAAGAGACGCGTGCGTGAACGCAAAATTTCAGTGAAATTGAGCAACCCTAATTTGAGCTATTTGGGCCTGACCCCCTCAGCGCACTATTCATTTCTTGATCTCGACGCCAATACAGAAATGTTTCGTGTCCGCAGTCATGATATGTTCATTGGGCTGACCAACGCATTCTAGAGCATATCGCTTCCACGCCCAGGCGGGGTGGAATCTACAAACATGATGTAAAACTGGCAGGGGCTGAGGGACTCGAACCCACGACCCTCGGTTTTGGAGACCGATGCTCTACCAACTGAGCTAAACCCCTGCAACTGAGAGCGTGGTTACGCATAAATGCGGGTCATTGCAAGAGGCCGATTGCGTGATCTGACCGTGAAATGTCGATTTCTCCAATGGATCGTCTGCGCAAGCTGCCACGCAAAAGGGCGGCCCGAAGACCGCCCTGAGACCATCAATCCGAAGCGGGATTAATCGTTAATTTT